>DATFYA010000198.1 GCA_035315345.1 Candidatus Methylomirabilota bacterium | reverse complement strand
ATCATCACCCTGGGCGCCATCGAGTTCGGGCGGCTGCTCTCGGGCGCGGTGCTCACCGAGCAGGTCTTCGCCATCCCCGGCTTCGGCAAGCTGCTGGTGGACGGCGTGTTCAACCGCGACTACGCGGTCGTGCAGGCCGTCGTGCTGGTCTCGGCGGGCCTCTACGTGCTGCTGAACCTGGGCGCCGACGTGCTCTACTTCCTGGCCAACCCGCGCCTGCGAGGGACCACGTGAGCGTCACGCCCGCGGTGCTGGTGGGCGCGCCCGCGGTGGCGGCGCCGCGCCGCTACAAGGCCGCGCGCCAGCTCGCCCGCCGGCCCGCGGCCGTCGCGGCGCTCGCGGTGATCCTCGGCTTCATCGTGGTGGCCGTCGCCGCCCCGCAGCTCGCCCCTTACGACCCGACCGCGATCGACTACCGCGCCCTGCGCAAGCCGCCCTCCGCCGCGCATCCGCTCGGCACCGACGAGGTGGGCCGCGACGTGCTCTCGCGCCTGCTCTGGGGCGCGCGCGCCTCGCTGCTGGCCGGCGTCATCCCGGTCAGCATCGCGGTCGCGATCAGCGTGCCGCTCGGCCTGCTCTCGGGCGTGGTCGGCGGCTGGATCGACGGGCTTATAATGCGCATCAACGACGCCATGCTCTCGATCCCGTTCCTCATCGTGGCCATCGCGCTGGCCGCGTTCCTCGGCCCCGGCCTCGGCAACGCCATGATCGCGATCGGCATCGCCGCTCTGCCCACCTTCGTGCGCCTCGTCCGCGGCACCGTGCTGGCTGTCCGCACCGAGGAGTACGTGGAAGCCGCGCACGCCCTGGGCTGCTCGCGCCCGCGCGTGGCGGTGCGCCACATCCTGCCCAACACGCTGCCGCCGCTCTTCGTGCAGATGTCCATCACGGTGGCCGCCGCCATCATCGCAGAGGCGAGCCTGTCGTTCCTGGGCCTGGGCCAGCAGCCGCCCGCGCCGTCGTGGGGCAGCATGCTCAACGCGGCCCAGCGCTATCTCTCGCAGGCGCCCTGGATGGCGCTCTACCCGGGCTTGATGATCTTCGGCATCGTCATGGCGCTCAACGTGCTGGGCGATGGTTTGCGCGACGTGCTGGACCCGCGGCACCAGTAGATGTCATGAGCGGAGTGCGACCCAAGGAGGAAGACCCGTGAGCCAAGTGTGCATGACCCCGATCACCAACGCGAAGGCCTGGCGCGGCGAGACCCTCGCTCGCGAGACCTCGTGGATCGTCACGCTGACCGACGCCGAGATCGCCGACATCGATCGCGCGGTGACCACCGCCAAGGCCTCCGGCCTGCCGCTCGAGCGGATCCAGCGCGAGCACTTCCCGCTGACCGTGACGCGCGAGAAGCTGGAGAAGGCGGTGACCGAGATGTACGACGGCCGCGGCTTCGTGCTGCTGCGCGGCCTGCCGGTGCGCCGCTACAGCGACGAGGACGTCGGCCTCATCTTCTGGGGATTCGGCCGCTACATGGGCGCCCCGCTCTACCAGAACCCGCAGGGCGAGCTCCTCGGCCACGTCTACGACCATGGCCGCACCTACGGCAACATCGACGTGCGCGGCTACGAGACCAACGCCTACCTGCCCTACCACACCGACGCGGGCGACGTGGTCGGCCTGCTCTGCCTGCGCCGCTCGCTGGAAGGCGGGCTCAGCAGCATCGTCAGCTCCAGCACCGTGCACAACGAGATCCTCGCCCGGCACCCCGAGTACCTGGGCCTGCTCTACAATGGCTACTACTACATCCGTCGCGAAGCCGCCCTGACCGAGCGCGGCGTCTCCGAGCGCCCCATCCCCGTCTTCGGCTACCAGGACGGCGTCGTGAGCTGCCGCTACATCCGCAACCAGATCAACGCCGGCGCCGTGAAGCGTGAGGTGCCGCTGACGACGTTCGAGCGCGCCGCGCTGGACTTCCTCGACGAGCAGACCCGCCGGCCCGATCTGCGGCTGGACATGGATCTCCAGGCCGGCGACATCCAGTTCATCAACAACTACACGATCCTGCATTCGCGCACGGGCTTCGTGGACGGGCCGGAGCCGGATCAGAAGCGCCACATGCTGCGGCTCTGGCTGAAGTTTCCGCGGCCGTGGCCGCTGAGCGGGGAGTTCCCGACGCACATGGGGTACAAGCCGGCGCAGGACACGCCGGACCTGGTGGAGGCGGAGCGGTAGGACCGTAGCGCTCACGCTAATTTAGCGCCCAGCCGTGTGACAGCACCTCGGCCTGCTCCAGTACCGTCTGGGTCGCCTTCTCCTGCTTGTCCGGCGGATAGCCGTGCTTGCGGAGGATGCGCTTCACCAACACCCGTAGCTGGGCGCGGACGTTCTCGCGGAGGGTCCAGTCGATCGTGACGTTCGCGCGAACCGTGCGCACGAGCTCCTGCGTGATCATCCGGAGCGCGGGCTCCCCGAGCACCTTCACCGCGCTGTCGTTCGTCTCCAGCGCGTCGTAGAAGGCCAGCTCCTCCTCCGACAGATCGAGGGCCTCGCCGCGCGCGCTCGCCGCGCGCATGTCCCTGGCGAGCTGGATCAGCTCCTCGATCACCTGGGCGGCCTCGACCGCGCGGTTCTGGTAGCGGCGGATGGCGTGCTCCAGCAGCTCGGCGAACGAGCGCGCCTGCACCACGTTCTTCCGCCGGCGGGTGCTGATCTCCCCCTTGAGCAGCTTCTGGAGCAGCTCCACGGCCAGGTTCTTCTGGGGCATCCCCCGCACCTCGGCCAGGAACTCGTCGGACAGGATCGAGATGTCGGGCCTGGCGAGCCCTGCCGCGGCGAAGATGTCGACGACGCCTTCGGACGCCACCGCCCGCGAGATGATCTGCCGCACGGCGTGGTCCAGCTCCTCCTCGGGGCGGGCATCGCCCGACGCGCGCTTGGCGAGGACCGCCTGGACGGCCTGGAAGAAGGCCACGTCGTCCCGGATGGCGAGCGCCCGCTCATGCGGCACCGCGAGCGCGAAGGCCTGCGACAGGGCCCGCACGGCGCCCGTGCAGCGCTCCTTGCCGTTCTCCTGGCGGAGGATGTGCTCCTGGGCGGCCGGCAGGAGCGCCAGCCGCTCCTGCGGCGCTCCGCTGATCCATCTCGAGCGGTCGAAGCCGTGGAAGAGATCACAGCACACTTCGTACCTCTCAAGCATCAGCGCCACCGCTTCATCCTGGTCGAGCGCCGTCCGTCCCGTCCCGCCGCTCTCCGTGTAGGTGCTCAGGGCGGCCTTCAGCTCGTGGGCGAGCCCCAGGTAGTCCACGACGAGGCCGCCCGGCTTGTCGCGGAACACCCGGTTCACGCGCGCGATCGCCTGCATGAGCCCGTGCCCGCGCATCGGCTTGTCCACGTACATCGTGTGCAGACTGGGGGCGTCGAAGCCGGTGAGCCACATGTCGCGCACGAGCACGATCCGGAGCGGGTCGGTGGCGTCCCGGAAGCGGTTGGCCAGGGCCTCCCGCCGGGGCTTGTTGCGGATGTGGGGCTGCCAGTCCGGCGGATCGGAGGCCGATCCGGTCATCACCACCTTGATGGTCCCCCGGTCGTCGTCCGCTTCGTGCCAGGCGGGCCGCAGCCGCGTCAGCTCCCGGTACAGCTCCACGCAGATCCGGCGGCTCATGCAGACCACCATGGCCTTGCCGTCCAGGGCCTCCAGCCGCCGCTCGAAGTGCTCGACGAGATCCCGGGCGATCAGCCGGACGCGCTTCTCGGCGCCCACCACGGCCTCGAGCTGCGCCCATTTCGTCTTGAGCCGCTCCTTGCGCTCGACCTCCTCACCCTCGGTCGCCTCCTCGAAGTCCGGGTCGATCCTCGGCCGCTCGGCCTCGTCGAGAGCCAGCCGGGCGAGCCGGCTCTCGTAGTAGATCGGCACCGTCGCGCCGTCCTGGACCGCACGCTGGATGTCGTACACGCTGATGTAGTCCCCGAACACCGCGCGTGTGTTCGCGTCGGCCAGCTCGATCGGGGTTCCGGTGAACCCGATGAACGAGGCGTGCGGCAGCGCGTCGCGCATGTACCGAGCGAAGCCGTCGATGAAGTCGTACTGGCTGCGGTGCGCCTCGTCCGCGATCACCACGATGTTGCGGCGGTCCGAGAGCACCGGGTGCCGGTCGCCCTTCTCCTCGGGGAAGAACTTCTGAATCGTGGTGAACACCACGCCGCCCGCCGACACGGAGAGCAGCTCGCGCAGATGCGCGCGGCTCGCGGCCTGCACCGGCGGCTGGCGCAGCAGGTCCTGGCAGCGGGAGAAGGTGCCGAAGAGCTGGTCGTCGAGGTCGTTCCGGTCCGTGAGCACGACGATCGTCGGGTTCTCCATCGCCGGCTCGCGGATGACCCGGCCGGCGTAGAACGCCATGGTCAGGCTCTTGCCCGAACCCTGGGTGTGCCACACCACGCCGACGCGCCGGTCGCCCGGCTGGCCACCCGGTTTGCCTCCCGATTCATAACGTCCACCCTCGCCGACGCGTCCCGCACGGGCCAGCTCGGCCGCACGCAGTGTCTCCGCCACCGCCACCTGGACCGCGTGGAACTGGTGGTAGCCCGCCATCTTCTTGACGAGGCGGCCCCCGTCGTCCTCGAAGACCAGGAAGTCGCGCACGAGGTCGAGGAGGCGCCGGGGTGCCAGTACGCCCTCGATCACCACCTGTAGCTCCGGGGTGGTCGCCTCGGCCAGCGCCGTGCCGTGGATCGTGCGCCAGGGCTTGAACCACTCGCGTCCGGCGCTGAGCGTGCCGACGCGCGCTTCCACTCCGTCAGAGGCGACCAGCACGGCGTTGGACGCGAAGAGCGCCGGGATCTCGCCCTTGTAGGTCTGGAGCTGCTGAAACGCCGCTCCAGACGGTCGCGTCCTCGTCAGCCGCGTTCTTGAGCTCCATCACTCCGAGCGGCAGGCCGTTCACGAACAGCACCACGTCCGGGCGCCGGCTGTGCTTGTTCTCGGTGACGCTGAACTGATTGACCGCGAGCCAGTCGTTGTTGCCGGGCTCGTCGAAGTCAATGGCCCGCGCCTGCGCGCCGCGAACGTCGCCTTCGCGCGTCCGGTACTCCACGGTCACGCCGTTCACCAGCAGCCGGTGCAGGGCGCGATTGCGCTGGACCAGATCCACGCCTTCGGGCCGCGTGAGCTTGCGGAAGGCGTCCTCCAGCGCGTCGGGCGGCAGCGCGGGGTTCAGCCGTGGCAGCGCGCCGCGCAGGCGCCGGGCGAGCAACACCTCGCGGTAATCCCCCCGCTCGGCGGCCCGCATGTCCGGGGCGATGCTCGGGCCGTGGGCGATGCGCCAGCCGATGGACTCCAGCCAGGCGAGGGCGGCGTCTTCGACGGTGGATTCCGTGAACGGGCGCGTCACGGGACGTCCCACAGCGCGCGAACCGGGACGGCGTACAGGGAGTCGCCGAATCCCGCGCTCATGTCGCCGTCATATAGCACGACACCTCCCGCGAAGCGCGCCCCCGCGGCCTCCCTGAGCTTGCGCAGTCCGCCGAAGTCTCCCGCGGTGACAGTGGCCCCCGCCTTCACCTCGACCGCGGCCACTGCCTGTGCCCCACGCTCGATGACGATATCCACTTCCGCCTGGTCGCGGTCCCGGAAGTGAAAGAACGAGAGCCGATCCTCGTGCCAGCTCGCCAGCCGTTTGAGCTCCTGGAGCACGAACGTCTCGAGAAGCTGGCCGAGGAGCGCCCGATTGCTCTCGAGCGCGCTCGCTCCGGTTTCGAGCAACGCGCAGGCCAACCCCGTATCCGTGAGGTGCAGCTTGGGCGTCTTGACCAGCCGGCTCAGCCGGTTGCTGTGCCAGGGTGGCAGCTCCTCCACGAGAAAGACACGGGATAACAGCGTGACGTAGTCCCGGATGGTCGGACGGCTCAACTGGAACGGAGCGGCCAACTCGGAGACGTTGAGCAGACGCGCCGTCTGGGACGCCGCGAGCGCCAGCAGGCGCGGGACCGCGTCCAGCGCGCCGATGCGCGCGAGGTCACGTACGTCCCTCTGAATCAGCGTCTCAACGTAATCCGAGTACCAGGCGGCGCGCCGGCGCCCCGCCGGGATCGCCAGGGCAGCGGGGTAGCCGCCCGCGGCCATGCGGTCGGCGAGCGCAGCGCCACGGCGCCCCCAGCGCTCGACTGCGAACCCCTTACCGAACAGCCGCGCCAGAAAGTTCGGCCGGCGACGCGCCAGCTCGCACTGCGCCAGGGGATGCAGGCGCAGCACCGCCATCCGGCCGGCGAGCGAGTCGGCGAGCTTCGGAAGCAGGAGCACGTTGGTGGAGCCGGTGAGGATGAATCGCCCCGGCACGCGGTCCCGGTCGATCGCGACCTTGATCGGCCGGAAGAGGTGCGGGACGTGCTGTACCTCGTCGAGAATCACACGGCGCGGCAGCCTCGCGACGAAGCCGACCGGGTCGTCCGTCGCCGCCTCGAGGGTGACCTGATCGTCGAACGTAAAGTAGGCGTAGCCCGCTCGCCTGCCAGCAGTCTGGGCGAGCGTGGTCTTGCCGGACTGGCGCGGGCCGTGGATCAGCACGGCGGGCGAATCGGCAAGCGCCTCGGCGAGCCGCGGCGCGGCGTAGCGTGGGTAAAGTGTCCGGGCCGGCATCGGCTGATCGTAACGTTAGACCTCGGCTGATTGCAAGGTTACCAGGCCGCTGATTGAAAGGATCCATCTCGGCTGATCGAAAGGCTCGCTCAGCGTATCCGCACCGCGATCCGCCGCGGCGTCCTTCAGTCGCAGCTCGCCGGAGATCAGCTTGGGCAGCAGCGCATCGCGCAAGGCGGCGAGGGCGCGGCCTTCTCGGCGACACTCGAGCGCGCGCGCCAAGTCGGCCTGATGCTTGAATGCCTGAGCGATTGCCGGTGAGGGCCGAACCGCCCCTCTTCCAGCGTCGCGCTCTTGCAGTAGCCGGGCACGCCGGCGTATGGGCCTGCGTCCTTCGCGCCGCGCCGGGCGTGATAGGTGTCGGCCATGCGAGCGACTTCCTCGTCGGTCAACTCGCGGTGGATGCGGTCCACCAGCTGCGCCTCGTAGCCGACGGTGGCGGCGGTGTCCGGCCTGGTCTCACCTTTCTTGGGGGTCGCTTCGGCACGATCACCTCACCGGTTCGCACCGGTGCCTCGACGAGGCGTGAGGCGACTTCCTACAGCCACCACCGCAGGCGCAGCGGGAAGGCGTGTAGGGGCCAGCTTCCGCGCCAGGGCATCGGCCTCCGCCCGCAGCGCCTCCCGTAAGCTCTGCGGCTCCACCACCTCCGCCTGCGCGCCGTAGCCCAGGATCCACCGGCGCACCTCCAGCGTGTCCGCCACCCGCATCGTCATCTCCAGTCGCCCGTCCGACAGCTCGCGGAACTTCTGCGTCGGGTGCCAGAGGCGGTCGCGGATGTAGCGGGCGACGGAGCGGGCGAAGATCACCTTCACCGGGACGATGTCGCCCTTGATGATGCCCCACGTGTGCTGCAGGTACTCCTGGGCGTTGAAGCCGGGGCGCACCGTGAAGCGCGTCGCCAGCCGCTTCAGCTCGCGGATGCGCTCGACCGAGAAGATGCGCTCGGTCTTGCGCAGGTGACAGTAGCCGACCAGGTAGAAGCCGCCCTCGTAGACCGTCAG
Organism: Candidatus Methylomirabilota bacterium; assembly: GCA_035315345.1. Classification (NCBI taxonomy): domain Bacteria; phylum Methylomirabilota (SeqCode); species Candidatus Methylomirabilota bacterium. The sequence continues at coordinate 1,202 of DATFYA010000198.1, read as the reverse complement.
GTGGTAGGGGTCGACCTGGCGGCGCGTCTCCTCGTCGCGGCTCATCGAGTAGTAGCGCATGTCGAGCCGGCGGCGCTCGTGGAGCGCCTGCTCGATGAGGGCCACGTGCTCGGCGGCCGGGGCCTGCAGCTTGGCGCCGACGGCGCGCACGCCGATGGTCTCGCGCATCTGGTCCAGCACGCGGACGGCATCGCGGCTCAGCACGCGCCCGATCTTGTCGAACGCGGACGCCAGCGCGGAGCCGAGCGCGCCCACGCCAGCCGGGCGCAAGAGGTCGCGGCTCATCACCAGCGCGGCGGTCTCGGCCAGCGTCAGCTTGACGGGCAGGCCGAGCGTGAACTTGTCTTCGAGCTTCCAGATGGAGCGTCGGCCGTCGGCGGCCTTGTCGTCGTAGAGCGGGAAGCCGGCGGTCTGCAGCGCGCTGAGGTCGCGCCAGATGGTGCGGGCGGTGCACTCCAGCTCCTGGGCGGCGTCGTCGATGGAGACGCCGCCCGGGCGCTGGATCATCTGCAGCAGCCGCCATTGCCGAGCGAGCTGGTTCCCGCGAGGCACGGGGGAAATTATTACACGCGGTCGCTTTCCCTGACACTTCGGCGTCTGCTTTGAGCGCACTCGGGCCCATCGGACCGGTGGCTCAGGGCGCGATCGGGAAGGCCATGAGGTGCGCAACGCGCTGCTGCGTTACCAGTGTGGCTACAGCCAGGTCCGCTGTGCTTACACGGTATTCGCCGCCCATGCCCACCGCCGGCGCGGCCTGGGCCTCCCCCTTGCCCACCCGGGTCAGGATGGCGCGGCTGCTCGGCCGCAGCTCGGGCTTGGCTTTCCTGCCAATCGCGTCGGCCACATAGCCCGCACAGAGGCGCGGCCAGGTGCGGCGGAAGAGGCCGGGGCCGGCCAGCAGGTCGAGCCCCGCCCAGCGTCCCGCTATATAGACGATGGCGCCCACCTGGCCCGGCACGGGGGGCAGAGCCTGTCGCGCGGCCGCCATGTCCGCCTCGTGGCGCGCGTAGACGTCGCGCATCGCTCCCGTGTTGCTGTGCACCTCGAGCTCGGAGGCCCGCTCGGCCAGGTGCGCCCAGACCGCCATCTGGTCGGCCACGTGCCCCTGCCCCGCGCGCACCGACCGGCTCACCTGCGCGGCCTTCTTCGCGCGCAGCGAGGCATAGAGCGAGGCATCGCCCGGACGGAACCGGCGGTCGCGG
>DATFYA010000197.1 GCA_035315345.1 Candidatus Methylomirabilota bacterium | reverse complement strand
CGCGTGCCGGCCGGGAGGGACGACGATGTCGCTCACGATGACGAAGGAAGAACGGGAGGCATTCCTGGCCGACGTTCATGTGGCCGTCATCAGCGTTGCAGAACATGGTCGTGGGCCGCTCGTGGTTCCGATGTGGTACTCCTACGAGCCGGGAGGCCAGGTGCGAATCATAACTGGACGGACGTCGCGAAAGGGGAAGCTGCTGGAGCGCGCGGGCCGATTCAGTCTGTGCGTGCAAACGGAAACGCCGCCGTATAAGTACGTCAGCGTGGAGGGGCCGATCATCGCGGTCGAAGCAGCGGATCTTGAGCGTGATCGGCGCCCCCTCGCCCGCCGCTATCTCGGCACCGAAGTGGGCGACTCGTACATCGAAAGTACGAGAAACGCGGTCGGGAATGTGCTTGTTCGTATGCGGCCAGAACGATGGCTCACCGTCGATTACGCAAAGCAATACGAGTCACGGTGAATGGCGAGCCGGCTGACCACGCATTGCACCCGCACCCGACGCCCGGGCTCGCGAGCGCGGCTCGGCCGCAGGTATGCGAGCGTTAGGCGGCACTGTCGAGGCAGGCATCAACGAGCATGGCACAGGTTCTCGGTCTGGTGACACTCGTCGTTCGTGACTACGATGAAGCTCTCGCGTTCTACGTCGGGACGCTTGGCTTCCATCTGGTAGAGGACTCCGAAGTACCCGGGCAAACCAAGCGCTGGGTCGTCGTTCGTCCACCGGGTGCGGGGCACGCCGCTATCCTGCTGGCGCGGGCGTCTACGCCGGAGCAGATCGGGCACGTGGGGAACCAGACAGCAGGCCGAGTCTTCCTGTTCTTGTACACAGACGACTTCGAACGCGACTACGCGGCGTACCAGCTCAGAGGCGTCGAGTTCGTGCGTCCGCCGCAAGACATGCCGTACGGGCGCGTGGCCGTGTTCAGGGATTTGTACGGGAACCTATGGGACTTGCTACAACCGCGCGAAGGGCTGGCGTGAGGGGCTCGTGCGCCTGCATCGGGCTGCTCACGCCTCACAACGACAGCGTCTCCGAGAATGAATCTGCCACGATGGCACCAGTCAAGTAGCGGGAGGTAGGTAGATGGTACTTCGGCGGATGGACAACGTTCTCATCGTGGTCGAGGACCTCGAGGCTGCGAAGGCGTTTTTTGTCGAGCTCGGTATGGAGCTGGAAGGCGAGATGCCCGTCGAGGGGCGTTGGGTGGACCGTATCGTCGGGCTCGAGAACGTCCGATGCGAGATCGCGATGTTGCGGACCCCGGACGGCCATGGTCGGCTCGAGCTGGACAAGTTTCACACACCCGCGGCGGTCGGTGCTGAACAGAAGAATGCACCAGTGAACACGCTGGGCATACGGCGCATCATGTTCGCCGTCGACGACATCGACGATGTGCTCGGGCGCTTGCGCGCCCATGGCGCGGAGCTCATCGGCGAAGTCGTTCAGTACGAGGACAAGTACCGGCTCTGTTACATCCGCGGCCCCGAGGGCATCATCGTCGCGCTTGCCCAGCAGCTCAGTTAAGAGGCCGTCTCAGGAGCACGCGATGCGACCTCTTCGGTATTCCATCAACGTCACATTGGACGGGTGCTGCGATCACCGTGCAATGGTTGCGGACGAGGACTTGCACCGTCACGCGACCGAGAACCTCGATCGGGCCGATGCCCTCCTCTTTGGCCGAGTGACTTACGAAATGATGGAGGCCGCATGGCGGCCGCCGGCGCGGCCGGGAGCGAGGCCTGATTGGATGGAGCCCTTCGCCCGGACGATCGACGCGAAAAGGAAGTACGTCGTGTCGAGCACTGTGGACCGTGTCGATTGGAACGCGGAGCTCGTGCGCGGGGATCTGGGGAAGGCCGTTCAGCAGCTCAAGCGGGAGTCGGGTAGGGGGCTGTTCACGGGTGGCGTGAAGCTCCCGATGGCATTGGCGGAGCTGGGGTTGATCGATGAGTATGAGTTCGTCGTGCATCCAAGGCTGGCGGGCCACGGGCCGACATTGTTCGCGGGGCTATCGAAGCACATCGACTTGAGGCTCGTGAGTCGGCGGGAGCTCGGCTCGGGGGCAGTGGCGATGCAGTATGAGCCGAGAAGGTAGCCGTGGTGCTGCTCGAAGCTGACAGCGGACGGCAGGCCTGGAAGCCGAGAGGAGGCGGAGATGAGTAACGAAGGGGCGGCACCGGTGACGAAGGGTGTGACGGTGCAGTTGCTGGCAACGGTCGACCTGGGCCCTGAGATCGAGGGCATGGCCGGGCGCCAGCTTCGAATGCGTATGGTGACCATCGAGCCTGGCGGCGTCTTTGGCCCGATTCACGACCACAGAGGCCGGCCAGGCACCGTCTACATACTGCAAGGAACGATCACCGACCATCGAAATGGGACGGCTAGGGAATATGGGCCGGGGGTGGGCTGGCCGGAGGACCGGAACACCACCCATTGGCTCGAGAACAGAGGAACGATTCCGGCGGTGGAGATCTCGGTCGATGTAGTCAGGCAAGAGTGAACGCTAACGTCCGCGCGCGGCAGAACGAGCCGGGGACGAGAGGATCGACGGCGCTCTTCCTCGGCAGCGATGACTCCTCGTATATCACCGGGACGGATATCGTCGTCGACGGAGACTGGGTGTCCGCCGCTCCCTATCTCGGCAACGAGCGCGCAAACCACATGCTCGTGAAGTGCAAGGGATGGCGGGCCTTCTCGGTGGATGCCCCCGTCCGGCCGCAGGGGATCTTGCCAAGGGAACGGTCCGTGGCTACCGTGTAGTCACATTGACGCCCAAGACTGCATCCGATCCGGCTTCGTTGGGCGAACCGCGACGCGCCGCCGCGCTTCGTCCTCACCGTCGTCCTGACCGGGCAGGAGGGCGGCACCGCGATCCGCTGGGTCCAGGAGTTCGAGGACGCCGCGGTGGCGGCCCGCATGCGGCACCTCGTCGAACCCGCGAACGAGCAGAACCTCGACCGCCTGCAGTCCGTTTTGTCTATGATGCTGAGCCCATCGAATGATTAGCCGGCGAGCCTTCCTGATCGGCGCCACCGTCCTCGCTACCCCGCTCGCCGCGGTGGCGCAGCAACGGAGTGTGGTGCCACGCCTGGGCGTGCTCGCCCAGGACGTGCAACCCGGCCTGCTGGAGACGCTTCGCGATGAGCTCGAGCATCTGGGCTATGTCGAGGGCAAGGGCATCGTCACCGAGGTCCGGAATGCCGACGGCAGGAGTGACCGCCTCCCGGCGCTGGTCGGCGACCTGCTGCGCCTCCGAGTCGACGTCATCGTGGCCGTGAACACCCCCGCCGCCAAGGCAGCCCAGAACGCCACCAAGGCCGTCCCCATCGTCATCATGCGGGTGGCCGATCCCGTGAAGGCGGGGCTCGTCCGCAGCCTCGCCCATCCCGGCGCGAACGTCACCGGAGTGAGCTTCTTGCCGGATGTCCTCGGAGCCAAATCGATCGAGGCGCTGTCTCAGGTCGTCCCGAACCTCGCTCGCGTCGCGGCATTCTACAAGGGCGACAATCCCGGCGCGCTGCTCGTGGTGACGGAGACGGAACGTCGCAGCGCGGAACTGGGCGTCCGGTTCGAGCGGTTTCCCGTCCGAGATCCGGGTGATTTCCCGGACGCGTTCACCGCGGCGGCTCGCGCCGGCGCGCAGGCGGTGTTCGTGATGGACGACGGGGCCATGACGAAGATGCGCGGGCCATTCCTGAAGCTCTCGTCACAGCGCTCGCTGCCGGTCGCTTCGATCTACAAGGATTTCGCGGAGGCGGGTGGCCTCTTCGCGTACGGGCCCGATCTCGATCACGTGTACCGACGCGCGGCCCACTACGTGGCGCGCGTGCTCAAGGGCACGAAGCCGAGTGAATTGCCGGTGGAGGAGGCGGACCGCTTGCACTTCGTGGTCAACCTGAAGAGCGCCAAGGCCCTCGGGCTCACCATTCCGCCGGCGCTTCTCCTGCGGGCGAACCAGGTGATCGAATGAGCGCGGTGAGGCACCGGGAGCCACCGGTGTGACCGTCGACGAAGCGGTCCGGGGGCACGTGCCGCCCGCCTGGTTCTGGGCGCTTGCCCGGAATCGAGCGCATTCGGGCGTTCGATCTGTCGCAGCTGCCGGCGCCCCCCATCGCTCGGCTGCTCGGCATACGCGCCGGCCACGTGGGGCCCGGGTCGGGCACCTGGATCATGCCGGCCACCGGGTGGTCGCTGATCGAGTCCGGTGAGCTGGAGGTCTCGAAGGGCGCACGGTGGCCGGGATGGCCGTGCACGTTGCCGCGCGCATCCAGGCGCTGGCCGGCGCGGGTGACATCCTGGTGTCGAGCACGGTGAAGGACATCGTGGTGGGATCGGACACGCGCTTCGAGGTTCGCGGGCCGCACTCCCTGAAGGGCACGCCGGGGGAGTGGCGCCTCTTCTCGCTGGCCGACTAGCATGTGGCCTCCGACCAAGCCACCCGCGTTGTGCTGAGGAAAACCTGCGTATGAGCCCTACCGCGCTGGCCATGGCCGCGATCCTGTGCTTCGCCACATCTGCGATCGCTCAAGGGGAGCGCAAGGTCGAGTACCTCAAGGAGGAGCCGCCGACCGGCTCGGTGCCGTACCGCAAGATCGTCTATGTGGACGACGGGACCTGTCCGCAGGGCGAGGTCAAGGAGATTACCGGCGGCAGTCAGGCCAAATCGGTTCCGCGCAAGGTTCGCTGCGTCAAGCGGCCCGACTCGTCGAAATGACCGCGCAGACTCGGACCGGAACGGCACGTGTCCTCGTGGCGTGTGTGCTCGTAACCGTGGCCGCTCGGGCGCAGACCGAACGATTCCTGAAGGTGAGCCGGTGAGTCGGACGGCGGGTGACCGGAAGTCTCCGTCTCGACTGATCGACGCGCGAATCAGGGAGCTGGGCGACTGGAGAGGCCAGATGCTCGCCCGGCTCCGCGCCCTGATCAAGGCGGCGGACCCCGACGTGGTCGAGGAGTGGAAGTGGAGAGGGACCCCGGTCTGGTCGCACCACGGCCTGCTCTGCACCGGCGAGACGTACAAGAACGTCGTGAAGATGACCTTCGTCAAGGGCGCTTCGCTGAAGGACCCTTCCGGCCTCTTCAATGCCAGCCTCGAAGGCAACACCAGGCGTGCCATCGATTTCCGAGCAGGCGACAAGGTGGACGCGAAGGCTCTGAAGGCGCTCATTCGAGCCGCGGTGGCGCGGAACAAGTCCGCGACTGAGCTACTGGCCCGGCGACGCCCGGGAGAACCGGGCAAGCGACCGCCGCGGCAGGATCGAGGGGCATGACCTTCGCGATCAAGGCCGAGGGCGATCCGATCTTCGTCTTTGCGAGCGAGAACGAAGGCGAAGGAATAGCCGGCTCGCCGGCGGATCGTGACGAGGGTCGCGCGAGAGCTTCGGACGGAACGGCGCCGGCTACGGCGATGGTCGCCGGGAGAGGTACCGCAGCTGGCCGGCTGGGTGAGAGTGCAGAAATGGCTGGCGTGCTGATCGTGCTGCTCATCGCCGTGTGCTGGGCCAGGGGCGAGCCGCCTCGCTGGCGCCGGGGCAAGAAGTGAGGTATGCCAGAGCCGCATGAGCGCAAAGCAGATCGTCGTGCTGGGCGGGGGCTTCGCCGGGCTCTGGAGCGCGCTCGGCGCCGCCCGCAAGCTGGATGAGCTCGGCCATACGCCGGACGCCGCGGAAGTCACGCTCGTCAATCGCGACGGCTACCACGGCATCCGGGTTCGCAACTACGAAGCGGATCTGAGCGGGGTCCGCGTTCCCCTCGATGAGGTGCTCGGCCCGGTCGGCGTCCGGCGTGTGGAAGGGACGGTCACCGGCATCGATCTCGTCGGGCAAGCCGTCATGGTGGCGACCGCCGACGGGCAGAAGACGTGTCGCTACGATCGGCTGATTCTTGCGACGGGCAGCCAGGTCGTCCGCCCCGACGTTCCCGGCTTGGCCGAGCATGGCTTCGACGTCGACACCTACGACAGCGCGGCCCGCCTCGACCGTCACTTGCAGGCGCTGGTCGGCCGGCCCGCATTCGCCGGACAGTGGACCGTCGTCGTCGTGGGCGCCGGCCTGACCGGCGTCGAAGCGGCGACCGAGATGGCCGGTAAGCTGCGGGCGCTGTCGGCTCCCGTCGACACGACGCGGCCGTTCCGGGTGATCCTGGCCGACCATGCCCCGCGGGTCGGCTCGGACATGGGCGATTCGGCCCGGCCGGTCATCGAGGAAGCCCTCGCGGCACTCGGCGTCGAGACGCGGCTGGGCGCTCGCATCGTCGCGATCGGGCCCTCGAGCGTGAGACTCGAATCGGGAGAAGAGATTCCCGCGGCCACCGTGGTCTGGTGCGCCGGCATGCTCGCGAATCCGCTGACCCGGCTGTTCCCGGTCGAGCACGACCGATCCGGGCGGATGCCGGTGGATGCGTTCATGCGGGTCGCCGGCGTGCCCAACGTGTTCGCGGCCGGCGACGTCGCCCGCGCCATGGTGGACGATCACCACGCGTCGGTGATGTCCTGTCAGCACGGACGGCCGATGGGACGGTTCGCCGGGCACAATGCGGTCTGTGACCTCTTCGGGTTGCCGATGCTGCCGCTGCGCATCGACTGGTACGTGACCGTGCTGGATCTGGGCGCGTGGGGCGCCGTCTACACCGAGGGCTGGGATCGCCATGTCGTCACCAAGGGCGAGGCGGCGAAGAAGACCAAGCAGATCATCAACTGCCAGCGCATCTATCCGCCGTTGACCGGCAACCGGCAGGAGATCCTCGCGGCCGCGGCCCCGGTGGTGCAGCCGCCTCCCGCGACCTATCGCTAGCCGGTGACGCCCCTGATCGCGGCCTTCGTCGGCCTCATCGTCGCGGGCTTGGCCGCGCTCGTCTCCCTTCGCGCGGGCACCGCCGCCGGCGTCGTGGCGCAGGTGCAGGTCGTCGGGGTTGCCCACCTCATCGCGGGCGCGATTGCCTGGCGCCGTCGCCCCGACAACGTGACCGGCCCGCTGCTCGTCACGATCGGGTACAGCTGGTACATCCCGGAGTTCCAGGCCGCCCACATCGGGGCCGTCGCCGGGCTGGCATTCGCCACCCGTCGACTGGTCAACTTGTTGTCCGCGTACCTGCTGCTCGCGTACCCGTCCGGTCGGTTGGGCAACCGCCCCCAGCGCCTCGCCATGGGCCTCGTGATCGCCATCGCGGCCGTCCAGACACCGGCGCGGTTGCTCCTGGTGGATCGAATCCCCGCGGTCCTCGACCACACCGATCGCGTGACCATGGTCGGCTGCGGCTGCGCCAATCCCTTCGGGGTGATGCCAGCCCCTCGCCTGTTCGCGACCATCGAGCTGTGGACCGGAATGCTCTCGGTGGCGTCGGCGCTGCTGATCATGGCGCTGGTGATCCTCCGTCTGGCTCGCGCGACGCCCCCGATGCGTCGCACTCTCTGGCCGGTGCTCCTCGGCGCGCTCGTCGCGCTGTTCATCTTCGCCTTCAACGTCCTCTCGGTCATGCTGGCCCTGCGCACCGCGCTGGCGAGCGCGCTGGGCTGGGTACTGTCGCTGGCCCGGGTGGCGGTGCCGATCGGGTTCCTGGTCGGCCTGCTGCGGATGAGGATGGACAAGGCGGCCGTCGCCAATCTCGTCGTGGGAATCCACGGCGATCGAACCCCGGACACGCTGGAGCGTGCGATCGCCGATGCCCTCCACGACCCCGCGGTGAAGCTCGGGTACTGGTCGGCGGCGGCCGGACAGTACGTCGATGGCGGCGGCAAGGTGCTGGAGATGCCCCGCGCCGGATCGGGCCGGGCCGCCGCCCTCGTGGAGCGAGCCGACGCGCCCCTCGGCGTGATCCTCCACGATGCGGCGCTGCATGACGACAAGGCGCTCCTGGACGCGGTGTCGGCCGCGTTCGCGCTGGCCGTCGAGCGCGACCGGCTTGCTTCGAGCGTGCGCGCCCAGGCCGCCGAGGCGCGGCAGCTGCCGAGCGGACCGGTGACCTTCCTGTACGCCGACATCGAAGGCTCGACGCGACTCCTCGACCGGCTGGGCGACCGCTACGCCGACGTGCTGGCCGAGGAACGCCGCCTGCTTCGCGCCATCGTCCGGGAGCGCGGCGGCCGGGAGATCGATTCCCGGGCCGACGAGTTCTTTGCGGTGTTTCCCGCGAGCACCGATCCGGCGGGCGCGGCGCTCAAGATCCAGCGGCGCCTGCGCGATCACGCGTGGCCCGATGACGCGCGCGTCCGCGTGCGGATCGGGCTCCACCGCGGGCATCCGCAGATGACCGACGAGGGCTACGTGGGACTCGACGTACATCGCGCCACCCGGATCGGTTCCGCGGGCCACGGCGGACAGATCCTCCTGTCGGAGGCCACCCGCCGGCAGCTCGAAGCGGGGCTGCCGCCGGATGCGACCCTGGAGCGGCTCGGCGCGTTCGGGTTGAAGGGCCTGCCCGGCCTGGAATCGATCTGGCAGCTCACGGTCCCGGACCTGCCGGGCGCGTTTCCGCCGCTCCGTGTCGAGACGCCCGATAACGCCGATGGATGAACGCGTGGGCGAGGCGCGGGCGCGCTGTATCGCTGCCCCCGCGAACGCGGGCGGCCCGTTCCCATGTACAATCCCCCGACGTGACGAAGACCGAGGCGAGAGTGAGGACGACTACCACCTGGTCGGCGCGGGCCGGGGCGCGGGTCCTGCTCGCGCTCCTGGCCGCGCTGATCGGTGCCGCGACCGCCCGGGTGGGCGACGCGCAAGCGCAGGAGCGCCCGGCCGGCAAGGTCTACCGCATCGGCTTCCTCAGCCAGGGACAGCCGCCCAAGGCCTACATGGAAGCGCTCCGTCAAGGTCTGCGTGAGCGCGGCTACGTGGAAGGGCGGAATCTCGTGTGGGAGATGCGTTCGACCGACGGGAGCCTGGATCAGCTCTCGCAGTTCGCCGACGACCTGGTACGGCTGAAGGTCGACGTCATCCTGGCCCGCGCGTCCTCGGGCGCGACCGCCGCGAAGAAGGCGACCTCGTCGATCCCCATCGTGTTCTTCGCGGTGTACGCTCCCGTCGAGGTTGGTCTCGTCCCGAGCCTGGGGCACCCGGGCGGCAACATCACGGGCACCGCGGTCAACGCCTCGGACATGGCCGGCAAGCGCGTGCAGCTGCTCAAGGAGCTCGTCCCCACGCTGAAGCGAGTGGCCATGCTGTCGCACCCGCCGCATCCGACCAACGCGGTGCAGCTGCGGGGGGCCGAGGCCGCCGCGCGCGCCATCGGGGTGCAGCTCGAGGCGGTCCCCGTGCGCACGGGGGCGGATCTCGGGCCGGCCCTGAAGGCGCTGCGCGGCGTCGACGGCGTGCTGAATGCGGATACGCCCCTCTTCGTCACGAATCGCGCTCGACTCGTCGGCGCGGTCGCGGAGAGCCGGCTGCCCGCGATCTACCCGGCCCGGGTGTACGTGGAGGCCGGCGGCCTGGCGTCGTACGGACCGAACGTGCCGGAGCTGTGGAAGGGGGCCGCGGTCTACGTGGACAAGATCTTGAAGGGCGCCAGGCCGGGCGACCTGCCCGTCGAGCAGCCGACGACGTTCGAGCTGACGATCAACAACCGGACGGCCAGCGCGATCGGTCTGACGATTCCCCAGCCCGTCGTGCTGCGCGCGGACCGGATCGTGGAATGAGATGAAGAAGGTCGCGGTCTTCGGCAACGCCGGGGGCGGCAAATCCACCCTGGCCCGGAAGCTCGCCGAGCTCACCGGGCTGCCCCTCTACCCGCTGGACCTGATCCAGTTCCGCCCGGGGGGCGGCGCGGTGCCACCCGATGAGTACGCGAAGGCGCACGCGGAGCTGTTGAGACGTGACGCGTGGATCATCGATGGCTACGGGTCCGTGAAGTCGGCGTGGGAGCGGTTCGACGTGGCGGACACGCTGGTCTACGTCGATCTCCCGCTCTCGACGCATTTTCGCTGGGTCACGAAGCGTCTGATGCAGGGCATCATCAGAACGCCCGAAGGCTGGCCGGAGGGCAGTCCAATGATCAGCAGCACCATCGACAGCTATCGGGTCCTGTGGCGCTGCCACAAACACCTGACGCCCCGATACCGGAAGCTGGTAAGGGAGACGCGGCCGCACCAGAGCGTTCATCATCTGCAGTCGCCACGTGAGATGCGCGCCTTCCTGGCCGTCGTGAAGCGGGACGCGTCGAGCGCCCGGCGGACGTGACGCTGCTCCCGAAGATCGGCCTCGTCGCCGCCGGGTACGTCGCGGCCTTCGTCATCGCCTCCGCGGTCGTCGCGGTGCGCATCGCGGCCACGAGCGGCCCCGACGCGCAGGCGTCCAGCGGCATGTATGCGGCCGGCGACGCGATGGTTTTCATCGCGGTGTTCTCGATCTGCGCGCTGGTGCCCACCGCCGGATTGCTGGTCGCGCTCCGACCCTACCGCCGCTTCTGGACGGTGCTCGCGACCCTGGTGGTGGCCATGGCCATCACCGGCCTCGCCGCCGCCGCGCTCTTCGCGGCGGGCCGGCACGCCAGCGGGTCCCCGCTCGCCACGCTGGCCATGCTCTCGGTGCTCCGGATCCTGATGGCGCCGCTCCTCGCGATCGCCTTCCTCCTGTTCGCGGCGCTCTCGCCCTACCGCTCGCCGCGCCTGGCGTGCCTGGCGGGAGGCGCCGCGGAGGTCGCGGTGAGCGCGTACGGCGCGCTCGTCTGGTTCGCTCCGCTCTTCCTCGGCGGGGTATAGTCTTCGCGAGCGGTGGCGAATACAACGGTGCGCAGCGCAATCGACAAGCTCGCCAGGCTCCTCGTCCAGGAGCCGGAGAAGGGACGCGCGAAGAGCGTGCCCGCCACCGCGGTGCTCGACGACGGCCTGAAGGTCCAAGTCACGGGCCAGCACGGCGAGCAGGTGTCCACCGACATGTCGCCCGCCCTGGGCGGGACCGGCTCGGGGCCGAACCCGGGCTGGCTCCTGCGGGCCGCGATGGCCTCGTGCCACGCGACGGTGATCGCGATGCGGGCGGCCCACACCGGCGTGGTGTTGACCCGGCTGGAGGTCACCGTGTCGAGCGAGTCGGACGTTCGCGGCATGCTCGGCACGGACGATGGCGTCTCCGCGGGTCTCTCCGGCCTGCGGACCCACGTCAAGATCGGCGCGCTGAACGCCCCCGCGGGCCAGCTCCGGCAGATCGTGCAGTGGGCCGACGAGCACTCGCCGGTCGGGTGCACCATCCGCCAGTCGCCGGCGAACGCGATCGAGATCGAGGTGCTCTAGTCGGTATGTGCGCGGAGGAGTGACTCGCATGGATGTGGAGAAGGAGAGCGATATGGTAGACCGCCGTCACTTTCTCAAGCTCGCGGGAGTCGGTGTGGTCGCGTTCGTGCGGCCGGCCGGTACGGTCGCCCAGTCGCCGCTCAAGATCGGCTCGGTGGGGGCCGGACGCATGGGCAGCGCGCTCGGTGGGCTCTTCGTCAAGGCCGGGCACCCGGTGATGTTCTCGTCGCGACATCCGGAGAATCTGAGGGACCTCGTCCAGCGCCTCGGGCCGCTCGCCCAGGCCGGCACGGTGGAGCAGGCGATCGCCTTCGGCGACGTGGTGGTGATGGTGGTGCCCTACACGGCCCTGGAGGAGATCGGCCGTGCGCACGGCCCCGCGCTCGCGGCCAAGCCGCTGGTGCTCGACATCTGCAACCCGATCGCCCGCCGGGACGGCGCCGAGCTGGTCAAGCGCGTGGAGGAGCAGGGCGGGGCCGGGCTGGCCAGCGCCAAGCTGCTGCCCGGCTCGCGCATCGTGCGGGCGTTCAACGCGATCAGCTACCTGCGGGTCGGGTCGATCGCCCATCGGCCCGGCGGCTTCGTCGGCGTGCCGATCGCCGGCGACGACCCGAAGGCGATCGGCATCGCGGAGGGCCTCATCCGCGGCATCGGCTTCGAGCCGGTCCTGGTGGGCGGTCTTGCCAAGGGCAAGTACCTGCTGCCCGGCACGCCGCTGGCGGAGGAGCACACGCCCGCGGAGATTCGACGCATCGCCGCCGGCCTGCCCTGAGCCGCGCCGCTCCTGCATGGTCGCGCCGGATCGACCGCTCTCCGCCGCGCTGCCGGGCATCTGGGAGCTGGTGTCCCGGGCCGAGGATGCCTGAGACCCGGATGCAGGTCGATCTTCGCGTGCCGGTGGGCACGACGATCCCCGGCGTGGTCGACTTCATCGCTCGCTGCGAGGACGCCGGCCTCGACGGTGTGGGCGTGCACGATCACCCGCATCGCGGCCGCGATGTGTACATCACGCTGGCCCTGGCCGCCGCGCGCACCCGGCGGCTGCGACTCTATCCCGCCACGTCGAGCCCGGTCGTGCGCCATCCGCTCCTGCTCGCCTCCGCGATCCAGTCGCTGCAGGAGATCGCGCCCGGCCGCGTCGCTCTGACGGTGGCGCCCGGATTCCTGGCCGCCCGCGCCATCGGCCGGTCTCGCGGGACGGTGGCCGTCATGCGCGAGGCGGTCCTGGCGATCCGGCGGCTCCTCGCGGGCGAGCCCGCAGAGTTCGAGGGGCGCACCAGTCGGCTGCTGAACACGAGCGCGCCGGCGCCCCTCGTCTACTTGCTGGCCGCCGGGCCGCGCATGGTCGAGCTCGCCGGCGAGGTCGCCGACGGCGCGCTGCTGATGGTCGGGATCGATTTGCAGGCGATTCGGACCGCCCGGCGGCACCTGGAGGAAGGCGCCCGTCGCGCGGGGCGATCGCTCGCCGGGTTCCGTACCATCTTCATCGTCACGATGGGATTGGCCGATCGGCTGGAGGACGCCCGGCGCTGGCCGCAGCGCTGGGTCGCGTCGGGCCAGAGCTTTCTCACCTACCCGAGCGCGTCGAACCTGTACTGGCTGCGGCACGCGGGGATCCCGCTCGAGGCGGATCACGATCCGGCGTCGCTCTCCGACGCGACGGCGGCGCGGGTGTGCGACGCGTTCGGGCTCTTCGGCACGGCCGAGCATTGCCGCGACCGACTGCTTCGCGCTCGAGAGGAGGCGGCGGTGGATCACGTCTTTCTCTTCCCCGCGCACACGGTGGACGGAGGCGGCGACCTGCCCGTTGCCGAGATGCAGGCCTTCGCCCGCGTCATCCGGCCCGGCCTCACGGCCGCACCCTGATTCATTCCGATGCCAGTCAGCATTCCGGAGGTCATTCCGCGATGAGCCCGGCCGACTCCTGGGATTCCGCTCGTGCCTACGAGGCGTACGCCGGCCGGTGGAGCCGGAAGATGGCGGTGGAGCTCCTGCGCTGGCTCGCTCCGGCCCCCCGCCGGTCGTGGGTCGACGTCGGATGCGGGACGGGCGCCCTGACGTCCGCCATCCTCGCCGCCTGCGAGCCCGAGTCGGTTCGCGGCATCGATTCGTCGGCCGGCTTCGTGGAGCAGGCGCGCCGTAGCATCGCCGCGCCGCAGGCCCGCTTCGAGACGGGCGACGCCACGCGCCTGCCGTGGGAGACCGGCGCGTGCGACCTGGCCGTCTCCGGCCTGGTCCTCAACTTCGTGTCCGACTCCGCGGCGATGGCGCGCGAGATGGCGCGGGTCACGAAGCCCGGGGGGCGGGTCGCGGCGTACGTGTGGGACTATGCGGGCGGGATGCAGATGATGCGGCACTTCTGGGACGCCGCCATCGCGGTGAGCCCGGACGATGCCCGGCTCGACCAGGCCGAGCGGTTCCCGCTGTGTCGGCCCGAGCCGCTCCAGTCGCTGTTCGAGCAGGTCGGGCTGAGGACGGTGGCGGTCCGCGCCATCGAGATTCCCACCGTCTTCGAGAGCTTCGAGGACTACTGGACGCCGTTCCTCGGACGGACGGGCGCGGCCCCTACCTATCTGGCGTCGGTCACCGACGAGGTGCGCGAGGGGATCCGGCGGCAGCTCGAGCGCCGCCTGAGCCCGGCTGGCGGCGGCCAGATCGCTCTGACCGCGCGAGCCTGGGCGGTGCAGGGCATCGTCTAGGGGGTATGCTGACTCCCTGGCGGGCGGGGGCGGCACGGCGCGGTGGGAAGCGCCCGGCCCATGACCGGAGACCGACGACGGAGGAGATCCGATGACGAGACGCCGATCGATCATGTCGACGTGTGTGTTCGCGCTGGTCCTGGCCGGGTGTGCCTCCTCCGAGCAAGGCGTGCTGCTCGTGGACAACGAGGAGCGGGTTCGCGGGTGCCGCCCGCTCGGCACCGTGTCCGACAACGAGATGGAAGACCTCCAGAAGAAGGCGGCCAAGCTGGGCGGAAACGTTGCGCTGATGACCCCGCAGCGGAAAGCCAAGGGCGGGATGTTCGGGATGCAGGAGTACATGACCGCCGACGTGTATTCCTGCCAGGCGAGCAAGTAGGGAGCGCGCTCCGGCTGACCCGATGCCCTGGCTCTTCTCGTACGGCACGCTGCAGCAGGAGGCCGTCCAGCTGTCGACCTTCGGGCGCCGGCTGGCCGGCCAGGCGGACGAGCTGGTCGGCTTCGAGCAATCGCGGCTGACGATCGAGGATCCCGACTTCGTGGCGACGAGCGGCAGCGCCGATCACGCCATCGTGACGTTCAACGGCCGGGCCGACAGCCGCGTGCACGGCATGGCCTTCGAGCTGTCGGACCGCGAGCTCACCCAGGCCGACCAATACGAGCCCGCCGGCTACACGCGCATCGCCACGGTGCTCGCGTCCGGCAAGCACGCCTGGGTCTATGCGGCCGCGGAGCGCTCGGCGCCATGAGCCGACGAACCGCGCGCGTCGTCCCGGCGCTCAAGTTCCGCAAGGTCGAGATCAAGCCGCTCTGATGGCCGAGCCGCTCCGGGCGCTGAACCTCCGCCGCTGGATCGACGAGCACCGCGATCTGCTGAAGCCGCCGATCGGGGCGGAGGTGGTCTGGAAGGACGCGCAGTTCATGGTGATGGTGATCGGCGGGCCGAACGCCCGCCGGGACTTCCACGTCGACCCGCGCGACGAGTTCTTCTACCAGATCGAAGGCGACATGGTGCTGGAGTACATCGACCGCGACGGCCGGAGGCAGCGCGAGCGGATCCGCGAGGGGGACGTGTTCCTGCTGCCCGCCAACACACCCCACTCGCCGCAGCGGCTGCCCGGCACCGTGGGTCTGGTGATCGAGCCGGTGCGCGGCCCCGACGAGCCGGAGAGCTACGCGTGGTACTGCGAGCGCTGTGACGCGCGGCTCTACGAGATGTCCCGCGGCGAGGGCGATCTGCTGCTGGACCTCAAGAAGGTATCGGAGCAGTTCAATGCCACCGAGGCGCTGCGCACGTGCCGCGCGTGCGGCTATGTCCAGCCGGTGGCGACGGGCCCGAGGGGGTAGCGTGCGGAGGCGGGCGGGCGCCGTCGCACTCGGCTGGCTCGTCGTGGCGGCGCCGGCGAGCGCCGCGGACCACGACGGCCGCTACACGGGTGTGATCACCTGCGATGTGCTGCCCGGGCAGACCATCCAGGCCCTGAAGACCGAGTTCTCGATGACGATCGCCGACGGTCAGGCGGCGTACGAGCGCGAGGTCTTGCGGCCGAACAACACGCAGCGCCTCGGCATCACGGAGCGAGGCACCGGCACCGTGTCGCCGAGCGGCGAGGTGGCGCTGACCGGTTCCGCCCGAGGGCAGACGTGGAGCTACGAGGCGGACTATCGCGGCCGGTTCAACGGCAAGGACCTGAGCCTCTCGGGCACTCAACAATGGCGATTGCCGAGCAAGGCCACGCATTCCCGTCCCTGCACCGTGACGCTATCGCGGTAGCCACCGCCAGAAGGAAGGTCTCGGTAAGACTCTCCGTCCCCGGTGCCGCCCGCCCGCGGTAGCGCGCGATTTCTCAGCCTTTCCATCTCGGCATGCCTCGTGCCCCATGGGGACAAGGAGGCCGACCATGGAACGAAATGAACGGGCGCGAGGTCTGAGTGGCCTGCTCTGCGCCACGGCGGCCACAACGTTGCTGCTCACCGGCTGCGCCGGGGCCTGGAGCGTTCCCGAGGGTGGCGAGCCGCAGTTCCAGCGTGACGCGTTCGCGTGCGAGCGTGACGCAACGGCGCAGTCGCCTGCCCCGCGGACATCCACGAAGATGCCGGCGCCCGCCGGGTTCGTCCATCCCACCGCGGACTACACCATGGCCCCCCAGGGGCTGCACGACGAGCTGGGCACCGCGTCGGGAAGCCGAGCCCAGCGGGCGTGGCTGGTCGATCGCTGCATGGAAGCGAAGGGCTATCGCCGCCAGTAGCACCAAGCCGAGCGCAGGTCGCATGCTATCCTCGTGAGCCGTAGTCGCTGGTCTGCGAGCATACGCGGTTCGCACTGGAGGGCAGCATGATCATCGGCCTGGCATCGCCTCGCGTCGCCACCTCGCTCGAGGACGGCCTGGACCGGATCGAGCGGCTCCTGTCCGAGGCCGCCGCGCAGGGCGCCCGGATCGTGTGCTTCCCCGAGGCGTACCTGCCGGGACTGCGCGGCCAGGACTTCGATGTGCTGCCCTTCGAGCGGAAGGACGAGGAGCGGGTGCTCGACGCCGCGGCGGCCCTGGCCCGCAAGCACGCGGTGGCCACGATCCTCGGCATGGAGCGGCTCACCGACCGCGGGCGCCAGATCGTGGCGGTGGTCATCGACGCGCAGGGTCGGATCCAGGGCTACCAGACGAAGACGCAGCTCGATCCGAGCGAGGACCGGTTCTACGTGCCCGGCCATGGCCGGCGGCTCTTCGAGGTGGATGGCGTCACGTTCGGGGTGGCGATCTGCCACGAGGGCTGGCGGTATCCGGAGACGGTGCGGTGGGCGGCGGCACGCGGCGCCCGGATCGTGTTCCATCCGCAGCATACCGGCAACGAGCGGGCCGGTATCCGGCTCACACGGTGGGGGCAGCGCGAGGCGCCGTACTACGAGCAGGCCATGCTCATGCGCAGCCGCGAGAACACCATCTACTTCGGCAGCGTGAACTACGCGCTGCGCTACCCGGAGTCGGCGACCAGCCTCATCGGGCCGTCCGGCGAGTGCCAGGCGTATCTGCCCTATGGCCAGGAAGGCGTCCTGGTGCAGGCGCTCAAGCTCGAGGACGCCACCGGCCTGCTGGCGTCCCGCTATGCCCCCGAGCGCTACCGCGAGGAGCCGTGACGCCGAAGCGCTACCGCGAGGAACCGTGACGCCGCACAAAGAGACCGTGCAGCGGTACATGGACGGCTTCCGGACGGGCGATCACGCCCTGGTGCTGTCCTGTCTCACCGACGACGTGGAGTGGATGATTCCCGGCGCGTTTCACCTTTGCGGCAAGGAGGCCTTCGACGGCGAGATCGAAAACGACGCGTTCGTCGGCCGTCCGACCATCGAGGTCACGCGTCTGGTCGAGGAGGGCGACGTGGTGGTCGCGGAGGGCACCGTGCGATCGGCGCGGCGGGACGGCGGCACGCTGAACGCCGTCTTCTGCGACGTCTTCGTGATGCGCGATGAGAAGATCAGGCGTCTGACCTCGTACCTGATGGAGCTCGGGGCGTAGTGCCGACGTATCTTGCGGTGCGGCGCGTGCGGGGGCCGGCCTGGAACCGGGCGCTCCCCATGCGCTCGCAGGCCGCGTGGGCCGAGCACGCCGTCTTCATGAACGCGCTCGCCGCCGAAGGGTTCGTCGTCCTCGGCGGGCCGCTCGGCTCGGGCGAGGAGGTGCTGCTCGTCATCGACGCGCCCACCGAGGAGACGGCGCGGGCGCGTCTCGCCGCCGATCCCTGGAGCACCGCGGGCCTGCTGGAGATCGCGAGCGTCGAGCCGTGGGCCGTGCTGCTGGACGGCCGCGTCCCCGGCTGATCGTCGGCGGTATGGACCCAACCGGGTCGGAGGGAGCCACGCGATGAAGGTCCTCATCAAGAGCGCCTGGGGCTCGAACGATCCGACGCAGGCGGCCTTTCCGTTTCATCACGCCAATGCCTTCGCGGAGGCCGGCCACGAGGTGCAGATCTTCCTGCTGGGCGAGGCGGTCTCGCTCATGCGGACGGTCGTGGCCGGCTCGGTGATACCGGTCGGATGGGCGCCGCTCTCGGACGCGCTGGCCAAGGTGATCGGCCACCGGATCCCGATTCACGTCTGAGGGGCGTGCTCACGGGCCCGTGGGGTCCTGGACGCCGACCTGGTGGGCAAGAACGCGGCCTTCTCCGACCCGCCCCGCTTCGTCGGCCTCGTGGAATGGGCGGACAAGATCGTCACCGAATAGCCGAGCATGCTCCCCACCCCCGCGAGGAGAGGGCAGGGTGAGGGGGTTTCGCGGGTGTCGATCGCGAAGGCCGTCGGGCGACTAGAGGAGAGTCACCGCGAGCCGTGAGAGAGTGACTCCGACGAGGAGGCTTGGGCGATGGCAGCCATCCAGCGGATCACCCCGTGTCTGTGGTTCGACGATCAGGCCGAGGAGGCGGTCGGCTTCTATACCTCGATCTTCCCGAGGTCGAGGGTCGTGACCATCTCCCGGTACGGCCAGGAGGGACGCGAGATCCACGGCAAGCCGCCGGGCAGCGTGCTGACCGTCGCCTTCGAGCTGGACGGGCAGGCGTTCACCGCGCTCAACGGCGGCCCGATCTTCAAGTTCAACGAGGCGGTCTCCCTGCAGGTCGCCTGCGAGACGCAGGCCGAGGTGGACCACTACTGGGCGAAGCTGGCGGAGGGTGGGGACCCGGAGGCGCAGCAGTGCGGCTGGCTCAAGGACCGGTTCGGGCTCTCGTGGCAGATCGTGCCGCGCGTCCTGATCGAGATGATGAGCGGCCCCGTCTCGGACAAGTCCGAGCGCGTCATGAAGGCGATCTTCCAGATGAAGAAGCTCGACATCGGCACGCTCGAGCGCGCCTACGCCGGCCGATGAGGTGACGTGGAGCTCTACATCTTCGCCCGGTTTCACTCGCGCGCCGGTGACGACGGCGGGCTGGCCGCCGCGCTCCGAGACGTCCTCGCGCCCACCCGCGAGGAGCCGGGCTGCCTGGGCATCCACGCGTTCCGGTCGAGCCGCGACGCGCGCCTCTTCTACATCCACTCGCGGTGGAAGGACGAAGCCGCGTTCGATCGTCACGCCGCCCTGCCGCACACCGTACGGTTCGTGGAGCGGGTCACGCCGCTGATCGACCACCCGCTCGACGTCACCCGCGCCGAACAGATCGGCTAGGGACTCCGCGAGGCCCCGACGCTGACCTACCCCCGGCCGTTCTTCGATCTCCAGCTTCACTTCGCCCGCGCCGTCTCGGTCCTGTCCGGATCGCCCTGGGAGCGGGTGCTGCTCGACTACACCAACCTCTACGTCCGGTTCGGTCTGGGCCGCGCCTTCGATCCCGCGCATCCCGGCTGGCGCGAGTACGTGGCGGGGCTTCGTGGCCCGGGGCACGATGACGACTGGACGTATCGCTTCTACCTGACGCGCGCGGACCGCCCGGCCGGGCCGCCCGCCGTCATGCGCGCCGGCTGCTTCTGGTATTCCCGGCTGGATGCAGGTCGAATCCGCCTCCACTTCCAGAACGCCGAGACCGATGGATGGAGCCCGCTCGACACCGAGCGCCGCGATCGGCGCCGGGCCGACCTGGCCGCCCTGTTCGACCACGTGAAGCGAACGTGGGATCGGCCCCCGCGCGTCGCCGGCGCCTCCTGGCTGTACAATCTCCCAGCCTATCGTCGCTTGTTCCCGCCCTCGTATCTGGCGACGGCGCGGGTGATCGGCGGACGGTTCCGCTCCATGCCGCTGTGGGGGCAGTTCCTGGATCGTCGCGGGGAGATCCGGGAGCGCACGCGGCGCGAATTCGTCGGGCGGCTCGGCCGGCAGTCGAGCCTGGACGGGCTGGATCACTGCTTTCCGCTTCAGGTCCTGTCGCTCGAGGCCTCGGCAACCGAGTTCCATGACTTCTACCGGATCTGACCGCCAAGCCAGGCCACGCGGCCCGCGCCAGTACGACCCCAGCGGGGCGCGAGACCTTCGCCGCGAGCGGGCCACCGCGTCGCCCCGGGTGAGCGCTATCGCGCGCCCGCGCCGGCATCGAGCGAGAACGGGGCGGGCCACGGGCCGGCGACGCCCGGAATCCGGCCGATCGGCACGCGCTGACGCGCTTCCTCCTGCCAGGCGGTGAACGCGCGGGTCACCATGTCGGCACGCAGCTTCTCGCGCGTGCGCGCCCGCGTGGCCTCGTCGTGGGCGCCGGGGCCGAGCGCCTCGTCGATGTCGAAGTCGGTGACGAAGGCGAACGCGCGGAAGCGCAGGTCGACGAAGCGCTGCACGCGGCGGTCGGCCTCGATCAGGCGCCGCGCCCACGCGGGATCGACGCCGGCTGCGGTGAGCCGTGCCGCCAGCGCGGCGCCCCCCGCCCTGTCCCAGGCCGCGTCCAGGTCGGCGGCGGGCACGTCCACGTCCAGCTGGACGGACTCGCGCACCGCGAGCTGGGCGTCGAGATACTTCGCGAGATCGGCATCGGTGATCGGCCCGGCGGACCGCTCGAGACCGAAGACGCCGAGCGCGCGCGCGAGGGTGACCTCGCTGAGGGTGACCGGTCGCGATGCGACCTCGGCCAGCACTTCGTCGATCACCCGGAGATCGGCGGCGCCGGCGGTGCCGGCGGTCGCGAGCAGGAGCAGCGCCACGAGCCACGCGCGCATCAGAACGGGTTCCCGACCGTGACGTAGAACTGGACGCGCGACTCGTCGGGGATCCGGCTCAGCGCGTAGCCCACGTCGAAGCGGATCGGGCCGACCGGGGTCTTGATCCGCAGTCCGCCGCCCGCGCCGGTCTTGAACGCGTCGAAGCCGAGGCCCGAGATCTGGGGCGTCACCGTGCCGGTGTCCACGAACACCGCGCCGCCCAGCCAGCGCCAGATCGGGAAGCGCCACTCGAGGTTCAGGATCGCGGTGGCATTGCCGCCGATCGGGTTGCCCTTCGCATCGAGCGGACCTACGCGATCCTCGCGGTAGCCGCGGATGGTGGTGGCCCCTCCGGCGTAGAACCGGTCCTGGATGGCCAGCGCGGCGCTCCCTCCATAGGGCTCGGCCAGGCCGAGGCGGCCGGCCACCGCCACCACCGTCGGAGCCGGCCACTTCCAGAACCAGCGCGTCTCGAGCCATCCCTTGACGAACTCGATATCGCTGCCGAGGTACCGGCTGCCGGTCTCCACCGAGATCTGGTGAAAGCTGCCCCGCGTCGGATCGAGCGGCTCGTCGCGTCGGTCGAGGGTCAGCATGGGCGTGATGCTGCTGATGAGCTGCCGGCCCGGCGTGACGTCCGCCTCGATGAGGTTCGGGTCCACGTTGGAATACCGGACGGACTCCACCCGGTAGCGCAGATCGAGGCGCAGGCCTCGGATCTCGTCCACGAAGATGTCGCGATGCGCATCCAGCCAGAGGCCGATCTGGGTCAGGTCGTAGCCCAGCTGACCGCTCGAGGCCTGGAACAGGTCGGCGTCGAGCCACCAGGGCGAGCCGAAGATGAAGGGCACGCGCCCGAGCAGATCGGTGCGCTGCGACCATCTCGTGACCTCCCCCCCGATGCTCGCGCGCTGGCGGATGCTGACGCTGGCCCCGGTGCCCAGGACGTCGTCGTGCCCGGCCTCCACGAAGCCGCGTCCGCCTTCGGCGTTGCTGTAGCCGACGCCGAAGTCGAGATGCCAGGGCTTGCGCTCGCGCAGGGTCACCTCGACGTCGGCGAACGGGTCGGGCGGCGGGCGCAGCGGATCGATCGAGACGCCGTCGAAGGCCGCGAAGTCGCCGAGGCGCTTCTGCCCCTGCAGCAGCTTGTCGGGGAGCAGGACATCGCCCGACTGAAACGGCAGCGTGCGTCGCACGACGTCCTCGCGGGCCAGCAGCAGCCCGCGCACGAGCACGCGGCCGATGCGGGTCGGCTCGCCTTCCTCGACGGTGTAGGTGACGGTCACCGCGTCGTCCTCGCGGCCGGTTTCGAACCGGGCGACCGCGCCGTGGTAGCCGCGCGTCGCGTAGAGCCGCTCGATGGCGCGTTGACCGTCCGCCGCGTACTGGCTCTCCCACGGGCTGCCCCGCTTGAAGGGCAGGGCCGCCTCGATCTCGCGCGGGGTGAACAGGCCCGCCCCCTGGAACGTGACGGCGCCCGCGGTGAGCCGCGGGCCTTCCTTGATCGGGATGATCACGCGGGCCCGCGCGCGGTCCTCGGAGAACTGCACCTGAGCGGGCCCGACCGTGGCCTCCGCGTAGCCGCGCGCGCGCAGGTGGGCGAGCACGACGCCGACGTCGTGGTCGAGCTGATCCTGGCGGAAGATGCCGCGACGGAAGAGCCCCGGCCGGCGGGTCTCGAGATCCTTGGCGAGCTGGTCGGCGGGCACCGCCTGGTTGCCGGAGAAGGTGACCGACTCGACCACGACCCGCGGGCCTTCCTCGATGGCGAAGTGGAGCACCCGCACGTCGCCGTCGCGGGTCTCGCTCGGCTCGACGCGGACCCAGTGGTAGCCGCGCTCGCGATAGGCCGCCTCGACCTGCAGCGCGCTCGCCTCCTGCTCGACCTCGTCGGCCGAGCCGCTCGTCTCGAAGGTGAGCCGCGATCGGAGCGCGGCCGGCGAGAGCGCCCGGCGGCCCTCGAACTCCACCCGGAACCGGGGGCCGGCGGCGACCTCCACGTCGAGATTCACCCGGTTCGGCCCCGGCTGCCAGTCCGGCTTGCCCGCGGTCAGGCGCGCCGTGACGTAGCCCTCCTGGCGCAGCCGCTCCTCGGCGGCGCGCACGCGGTCCCGCACCAGCGACTCGCGGTAGGCCTTGCCCTCGCGGAGATCGAGCGCCTTCCGCAGCTGGTCGACGGGCAGCCCCGTCTCGCCCAGCAGGCGCACCTCGCCGATCTTCGCCTGCTCGCCTCCGTTCAGGATGACGGTCACGTCGCGATCGCCGGTGCCCGGCACCGGCTCCGC
>DATFYA010000196.1 GCA_035315345.1 Candidatus Methylomirabilota bacterium | reverse complement strand
AGCGGTCCGACTGCTGGCGGCGCCGCGTCTTGGCCCCCTTGGTCGGCTTGCCCCAGGGCGTCATGGGATGGTTGCCCTTGCCCCGACCCTCGCCGCCGCCCATCGGATGGTCCACCGGGTTCATCACGGTGCCGCGGACGGTGGGACGGAAGCCCTTCCACCGCACCCGTCCCGCCTTGCCGATCGAGATGTTCTCGTGGTCCAGGTTGCCGACCTGGCCGATGGTGGCCATGCAGTCGAGCTTCACCTGCCGCACCTCGCCGGAGGGCAGCTTGATGTTCGCGTGATCGCCTTCCTTGGCCAGCAGCTGGGCCAGGGTGCCCGCGCTGCGGCAGAGCTGACCGCCCTTGCCGGGCTGCAGCTCCACGTTGTGCACCAGCGTGCCGAGCGGGATGTTCCGGATCGGCAGGGCGTTGCCCGGCAGGATGTCGGCCTGCGGCCCCGACATCACCACGTCACCCGGCTTGAGGCCCAGGGGCGCGATGATATAGCGCTTCTCGCCGTCGCGGTAGTGCAGCAGGGCGATGCGGGCGGAGCGGTTCGGGTCGTATTCGATGCCGGCCACCTTCGCGGGGATCCCGAGCTTCTCACGCCGGAAGTCCACGTCGCGGAGCATGCGCTTGGCCCCGCCGCCCCGGTGCCGCACCGTGATGCGGCCGTAGACGTTGCGGCCGTTCGTCCGACCCTTGGGCCGGAGCAAGCTCTTCTCCGGCGTCTTCTTGGTGATCTCCTCGTTGGTGAGGAAGGACATGTAGCGCCGGGCGGGCGAGGTCGGCTTGACGGTGCGGATCCCCATGGCCCTATGCCCCCTCCACGAGCTCGATCTTGTGACCGGGGGCGAGCGTGACCATCGCCTTCTTCCAGCTGCGGCGCCGGCCCTCGAACTTCCCCATGCGCTTCCACTTCCCCTCGCGGGCCTGGGTGCGCACGTCGGCCACCTTCACGTTGAAGACCTTCTCCACCGCGTGGCGGATCTCCACCTTGTTGGCGTCCACCGCCACCTCGAAGGTGACCATGTTGTGCGCTTCCTTCTGCTGCATGCTCTTCTCGGTCATCAGCGGGCGAACGAGCACCGACCGGGGATCCCTCATGGCTCGAGCGTCTCCTGCAGGGTGAGCAACGCCGCCTTCTCGAAGACCACCCGCTCGCTTCGGATCACTTGATACACCGACGCGTGACCGGGCAGCTCCACCGACAGCCACGGCACGTTGCGCGAGGCGCGGGTCAGGGCGTCGTTCACCTCGGCCACGACGAGCAGGGTGGGCTGACCGTCGATGCCGAGCCCGCGCAGCCGCGTGGTCAGCGTCTTGGTCTTGGCCTCGGCCACCCCCAGCGACTCGATGACCGACAGCGAGCCGTCGCCGAGCTTCGCGGCCAGCGCCTCGCGGAGCGCGGCGCGGCGCATCGCCGAGGGCATCAGCTTGTCGTACTTCCGCGGGCGGGGACCGAACGGCTTGCCGCCGCCCTTCCACTGGGTCGCCCGGATCGAGCCTTGCCGCGCCCGGCCGGTACCCTTCTGCTTCCAGGGCTTGCGGCCTCCGCCGGAGACCTGGCTGCGCCCGCGGGTCGAGTGCGTGCCCGCCCGGCGCGCCGCGAGCTCTTTCACCACCGCCTGGTGCAGGAGCGGGACCCGGGGCGTGGCGCCGAACACCGCGTCGGACAGATCGAGCGTCTGCGACTTCCCCTTGCCGTCGAGGATGGGCACGCTGGGCATCGCTACTTGGCCTCTTTCGCCTTCTGCTGCTGCGCCTTGGTCTGCTTCACGCTCTTGCGCACCATCACGAGCCCGCCGATCGCGCCGGGAACCGCGCCGCGGAGCAGGACCAGATTCTGCTCGGGGATCACCCGCACCACCGCGACGTTCAGCACGGTGCGACGCTCGCCGCCCATGCGGCCCGGCAGGTGGTGGCCCGGCCACACCCGCGAGGGATCCGACGAGGCGCCGATGGAGCCGGGCGCCCGGTGGAACATCGAGCCGTGGGTCGCATCGCCGCCGGACCAGCCGTGACGCTTCACGCCACCCTGGAAGCCCTTGCCCTTCGTGTCCGCCACCACGTCCACCAGCTCGCCGGGGCTGAACAGGTCCACGGTCAGGGTCTGACCGACCTGGTACGCGCTCACCGCCTCCGTCTTCTGGAGCCGGATCTCGCGCAGTACGCGCATCGGAGAGGGCACCCCGGCCTTCTTGTACACGCCGGCCATCGCCTTGGTGGCATTCTTCTTCCGCGTTTCGAAACCGAGCTGGAGGGCGTCGTAGCCATGCGTGGGCCTGGTGCGAAGGCCCACCACCGTGCACGGCCCCGCCTCGACCACGGTCACCGGGATGAGACTGCCGTCGTCCCCGAAGACCTGGGTCATCCCCTTCTTGCGCCCGATCAACCCTTCCTTCATCGCCATGGCGAGGTTCTCTCTGAGGTTCTCTCTAGAGCTTGATCTCGACGTCGACACCGCTCGGCAGGTCGAGCTTCATCAGCGCATCCACTGTCTGCGGGGTCGGGTCCAGGATGTCGATGAGCCGCTTGTGCGTGCGCATCTCGAACTGCTCGCGCGAGGTCTTGTCCACGTGCGGCGAGCGCAGCACCGTCCACCGGTTGATGATGGTGGGCAGCAGCACCGGCCCGGTGACCCGCGCGCCGGTGCGGCGCACCGTCTCCACGATCTCCTTCATGGAGCGGTCGAGGAGGTTGTGGTCGTAGGCCTTCAGCCGGATGCGGATCTTCTGGTCGGCGCTGACGGTGACCATATGCTAGCCCACGATCTCCGAGACCACCCCGGCCCCCACCGTCCGCCCCCCCTCCCGAATCGCAAACCGCAGCTCCTTCTCCATCGCCACCGGCTGGATCAACTCGATCGCCATCGTCACGTTGTCCCCCGGCATCACCATCT
>DATFYA010000195.1 GCA_035315345.1 Candidatus Methylomirabilota bacterium | reverse complement strand
CCCCAGCCGAACGGCACGCCGAGGTCTCGCTCGGAGAGCCAGCCGCGCTCGAGCGCCTCGCAGACGAAGGCGAGCGTGACGCCCATGCTGATGGTGTCGAGCCCGAGCAGATCGCACAGGTCGTTGGCCCGGGCGAGCGAGCCGGCGTGGCCGTTGCCGAGCATGGAGCCGAACGCGAAGATCGTCTCGTACTCTGGCATCTTCGCCTTCAGGCCGGCCAGCTCGCCCTCCCGGACCTCGTATTGCTTGCCGCACGCCACCGGGCACTTCAGGCACGTGGTGTCGCGGTCGTGGAAGTGCGCGTGCATCTCCTCGCCCGAGATGGCCATCGCGTCGGCGAAGACCTCCTGGCGGAGGTTGTACGAGCCGAGCGCGCCGAGGGTGTTGATCGGCTTGACCAGGAACGGCGTCCCGTAGACGGAGAGCGCCTTGGTCCCGGTCTTGAGCGGCTCGCGCTGCTGCTCGAGCAGCGCCTTCAGCGCGGGCGCGTCGGCCAGCTCGGTCTTGCGCGCGCCCGCCACCACCAGTGCCTTGACCCGCTTGCTGCCCAGCACCGCCGCGATGCCGCCGCGGCCCGCGAAGGCCTCGCGGTTCTTCCAGTAGGTGCCCATCGCCGCGAAGCGCACGAGGTTCTCGCCGCCGGGCCCGATCGCCATCACGTCGGCGTCGCCGCCCTCGATGGCGTGGACGGCCTGCACCGTGTCGCGCGTGGTCTGCCCCCAGAGCTCGCGGGCGGGGCGGATCTCCACCCCGGCCTCGGTCACCTTCACGTACACCGGCTCGGCGGCGCGGCCGGTGATCACGATCGCGTCGAAGCCGGTGCGCTTCATGGTGGCGGGGAACCGGCCGCCGAAGGTGGAGTCGAAGAAGAGCCCGGTGAGCGGCGACTTCGAGGCCACGCAGGCGCGGCTGTTGCCGGGCACGGTGGTATCGGTTATGGGACCGACCGCGAAGACCACCGCGTTCGCCTCGTCGTAGGCATCCACGCCGGCGGGCACGTGATCGAGCAGCAGGCGCGCCGCGAAGCCGTTGCCGCCCAGGAGGGCGCGGGCCATGTCGTCGGTGACCGGCTCGATCCGGCTCCGGCCGTCGGTGACGTCGACGAAGAGAATGCGGCCGCCGTAGCCCCGGGCGATCATGTGCGCGGATCATTCTAGTTACAATGGCGGCCGGTTACAATGCAGGCCATGGACGATCTGCTCGCGGCCGCGCTGGGCCAGGTCTCGGTCCTCGACGAGCGCTCCGCCGCGGTGCGGCTCGGCGACTTCTGGGCGAAGCGCCCGGTCGTCCTCGCGCTCGTCCGGCATCTCGGCTGCCTCTTCTGTCGCCAGCAGGTCGCCGGCTTGTTGCGTCGGCTGCCCGAGATCGAGCGCCGCTCGGCCAGCCTCGTGGTGGTCGGCCCCTCGCGCTCCGAGCACATCGCGGGCTTCCGCGCGGCGACCGGCTACGCCGGGCCGCTCCTCGTGGACCCGTCGCTGCGCGCGTTCCGGGCCGCGGGGCTCGAGCACAGCCGGGGTAGCACCTATCATCCGCTCGCGGTGCTGAAGGCGGTGCGCGCGGTCGCGCAGGGACACCGGCAGACCGGCCGCCAGGGCGACATCATCCAGCAGGGCGGCACCTTCGTGCTGGGCCCCGGCGATCGCGTGCACTTCGAGTGGCGCGATCGCTACGCGGGAGACCACGCGGATCTGGATGCGGCGGTGGCGGCGATTCCGGCTCTGGCCGCCCCTCGCCCCGGCCCTCTCCCCTGAGGGGAGAGGGGGAAGCATGGCTAGCTGGCGCCGAGGGCGCGGAGGCCTTTGCGCGCGGCCTCGGTCAGCTCGGGCTCGACGCCGGACATGGCGAGCACCTTCCGGTATACGATCACCGCGGCGTCCTTCTGCTTGAGCGCGGCGAACGCGTTGCCCGCCGCCACCAGCGCCCGACGGCTCCACGAGGAATCGTCGCCGAGATACGCGGCGGTCAGGTACATGTCCGCCGCATCCTGCGTCTTGCCGGTGGCGCGATAGCCCTCGCCGAGGCGGTAGGCCGCCTCCGAGGCCATCGAGCCCTCGGCGGCGTCGAGCGCCTGCTCGAGGAGCGGGCGCGCATCGTTCCACTTGCCGTCGGCGGCCAGGAGGCGTCCCTGCCCCAGTAGCCCCACCGCCTTCTCCTTCGGATTGGCCGCGGAGGCGACCGCGCGCGCATAGGCATCGAGCGCGCCGGCGCGGTCGCCGGTGGCCTCCTGCGCCTCCGCCATCAGCATGGCGGCCCGCGGTGATTGCGCCTGGCCGCCGCCGGCCGCGGGCTCGAGCGTGCGCTTCGCCTCCGCGGCCGCGCCGGTGCGGAGCAGGGCCTCGGCGTAGTCGAGGCGGTTGCCGGTGCCGGCCGCGCTGTCCGGGTAGCGCTCGCCGAGCTTGGCGTACATGTCGCGCGAGAGGGTCCACTCCTCGCCCTGCGCGGCCGCGGCGGCCAGGGTCGACAGCGCGGCGGGCGTGCCCGGATACTTCGGGTACTGATCGACCAGCCGCAGCGTCAGCGTCCGCGCGTCGGGCCAGCGCTTCTCCTCGGCGGCCACCACGGCCAGGCCGTGGATCAGCCGCGGCGTGGTGACCGGATCCGCCGGCCCCGCGACGAGCGGCGTGGCGATCTGCTTGAACTCCGCGGTCTTGCGCTGGTTGAAGAGGACCGCGGCGAGCCCGTAGCTCGCGGCGGTGGTGACGGGGCCGCCGGCGTCGCGGGCGTTGGTGAAATCGCGAATCGCCGCGTCCCACTGCTGGCGCGCCGCGTGCGCACTGCCGAGCCCCAGATGGGCGATGCCGGTCTCGCCCAGGCTCAGCGCGGCCTGGAAGTCGCGCTCGGCGTCCGCCGGCTTGCCGGTCGCCAGGAGCGCGGCGCCGCGCGCGACCCGCGCGCGGCTCACGTACGGCGACACCGAGCCCCGCTGCACCAGCCGTCCGAGCTCGGGCAGCGCGTCGGCGGCCCGGCCGCCGCGCACCGCGAGGATCGAGCGATTCAGCGTGGCCACCTCGGCGTACGGGCTGTTGGGATAGCGGTCCACGACCTGATCGAGCAGGGTCTGCGCGTCTGCCCAGTCTCCGGCGCGGCCGGCCAGGTCCGCGGCGAGCACCAGGGCCTCGGGAGCGCGCGGATCGCTCTGCGATTGCTGGGCGAACCGGGTCCAGCGCTGGCGCGCCGCGTCCGGCTTGCCGCCACGCAGCTCGGCCCAGCCGAGCGCGAGGCCCGCCACCGGCGCCTGCGGATAGGAGCCGTGATTGGCCAGGAAGGCGCCGTACGCCTGAGCGGCCTGCGCGTAGTCGCGCGCCCAGTAGGCGGCCTCGCCGCCCAGCACCAGCGCGGCGGCGCGGATCTCGGCGGGCACCGCGCTGTCGCCTTGCAGCTTGCGGGCCGAGTCGCGCGCCTGCGCGAACTCGCGCGTGTCGAAGTCGAGCTGGGCCAGCCGCAGCGTGGCGTAGGCGCCGAGCGCGGGCGAGCCGGGCGCGTTGCGCACGAGCTGGAAGCGGTCGCGCGCGTCGGAGGCCTGCCCGCCCAGACGGCTGGCCTCCGCGCTCAGCAGCAGCACGTACGAGCGCGTGGCCGGATCGAGATTGCGGGCGAGCAGGTCGTCGTTGATCTCGCGGGCCTCCTCGACCTTGCCCTTTTCGGCGGCCCAGCGGCTCAGCAGGAGCCGCGTCGGAGTCACCAGGGGCCCGCTGCGGTTCGTCTGCTCGAGCTTCTTGGCCTCGTCGAGAGCCCCCGGGAAGTCGTCGAGATCGAGGAGCGCCTGCACGAGCCCGGCGCGCGCCCACGGCGCCTCCTTCGACTGCGGATACGCCGAGAGCATCCCGCGATACGTCTTCACCGCCTCGAGCGGCTGACCGCCCGCGCGCGTCCACCAGCCGAGGCGCAGCAGGCCGCTGTCGATCAGCACCTGCGGCCCGCCGGAGACGAAGGTCTGAAGGCGCTGCACCGCGCCGCGATAGTCGCCGAGCCGCCCGAGGGTGTCGCCCAGCCAGAACGTGCCCTCCCACGCGACCGAGCGCGGCGCGCTCTGGTTCATGAGGCCGAGCCACGTCTCGCGCGCCTCGCCGTAACGCTTGAGCCCGTAGAGAGCGAGCGCTCGGCCGTGTCGGGCGTAGGGAATCAGCACCGGCGGAGCGCCGGACTTCAGCACGGTGTCGAAGGCGGTGAGCGCGCGATCCGGCTTGCCCAGCTCGAGCGAGACCCAGCCCAGCTCATGGGTCGCGAAGAGACCGAGCTCGCCGCGGGGGTCGTCCTGGCTCACCTGGACCATCAGGCGCTCGGCGTCGGCGGGCTGGTTCATCCGCAGCAGCGTCTCGCCGAGCCAGTAGCGCGCCTCGCGGATCTGCGCGCGCTCGGTGGCCTCCTGCACCGCCTTCTGCAGCACTTCGCGCGCCGGCTCGAACTCGCCGCGCTGGTAGCGCGCGCGCCCGCACTCGATCAGCTCGGAAGCCACCCCGAAGACGCTGCCGACCGGATTGCAGGCCATGAATCGCGGCGGGGGCAGCGGGGCCACCGGGCGATCGCCGAGATGGCCCACCATCGGTGCCGGCGGCAGCTCCGGCATCCCCTGCGGGATCGGCGGCAGCGACACCGCGGGCAGCGGCACCGGCGGCTTTTCCAGCGGCGGCACCGCCAGCGAGAGCAGCCCGCCCACGTCGGGCGGGGGCAGCGTCAGCGTGATCTCGGCGCGCGGGACGGAGACGATCGCGGCGACGAGGAGTGAGGCCAGGGCCAGCGCGCGCGCGAGGATCATGGCTTCGTCCCCTTCTGCGGACTCGCGCCCTTCTGGGGGGTCGCCCCGGACTTCGGCGTGGCCTTGGGCGCGCCGGCGTCCGACTTGCCGTTGGCGGCCACCGTGGCGAGCCGCTCCTTGGCCCACGAGGCCAGCGCCTTGTCCGGGCTCTTGGCCGCCTCCTCGTAGAACTTGGCCGCCTGCGACCACTGCCGCTGCTCTTCGTGGGCGAGGCCGGTGCCCGCGAGCGCGCGATAGCGGAGGGCGGGCTCGATCGAGGACGCGTCCGTCGCGGACTTGAAGGCGGCGATGGCGGCCGTGTGATGCTTCTGCTTCAGCTCGCTCTCCCCCAGCAGCACGAAGGCCTCGCCGCGGACCGCGCCCTCGGGGCTGCGCGACGCCGCGCGGGCCAGCGTGGAGGCATCCTTGAACGCGTTCTTGGTGAACGCGGTGTGGGCCATCTCGAGCGAGACGCGGCCGCTCAGCGGATGATCGGGGAACTCCTTCCGCAGGCGGGCCCACGCGGCGTCGGCGTCCTTCTGGCGGCCGAGCTTGGTCGCGACGACGCCGGCGTCGTACAGGCTCTCCGCGGTCGCGCGCTGGGTGGTCAGCGACTTGTACTCCTCGGCCAGCTCACCCTTCTTGCCCTGGCGCACGAGCGAGTCGGTCACGTTGCGCCGGGCCGCCGCGGCCAGCTCGTGCTGCGGGTACTCCTTGGCGAAGGCGCGCAGCTCGGCCGCGCCCTCGTCGGTCTGCCCGCTCGCGATGAGCGCCTGGCCGAGGGTGTAGCGCGCGTCCGGTAGCAGGCGGTTGTCCGGGTACTTGCCGATGAATCCCCGCAGGAGCGTGACCGCCTCGTCGGCGTGCTTGAGCTCCAGCTCGGTGCGCGCCAGATAGAAGGTGGCCGACGGCACGGTGGCGTGATCGGGATAGCTCGAGAGCAGCCGACGGAACTCGGTGGCCGCCTGGTCGCGGCGCTTCAGCTCCAGATTGACCCAGGCGAGGCCGTACACCGCGTCGGGCGCGCTGGGCGACTTCGGATCATCGGTGAGGATCTTGTCGTAGATCGCGCGCGCTTCCGGATAGCGCTTCATCCGGAAGAGGGTCTCGCCCTCCCAGAAGCGCGCCTCGTCCGGCCGGCCCGGCACCGGAGACAGGGTCTGCGCCTTGCGGAACGCGGCGAGGGCCGGCTCGAGCTGATTCTGGGCGAGGCGCACCTTGCCGAGCAGCAGGGTCGCGTCGGGGACCCGGGTGTCGGAGGGGAAGCGCTCCACGAGACGCTCGAGCATGCGGCGCGACTGCGGGTAGAGCCCGTCCTGGAACGCCCGGTCGCCCACCGTCCACAGCCGCTCCGGTTCGCTGACCGCGAGCGCGGGAGGAGGCGACACGACCATCGCGCCGAGCGCGGCCACAGCCAGATAGACGCGTAGCGAAGTGCCCGTCATGGCTATACCGCCACGCTACCACGAAAGCCGAACGCCTACCGCATCCCGAGACCCAGAATCGAGGCCGCGACCGCGAGGGTGCGCGCCTCGTCGAGGCGCAGACCGTCCTCGCGGCCCTCCCAGAGATCGAGCGTCATCGGCCCGCGTCCGGTCTGCAGCGTGAGCCGGCCGCCGCCGTCGGGCAGCCGGAGCCCGCGCGATCCGAATCGCGGCGAATCGTCGGCGGGCGCGAACAGCGTGTCGGCGTCCAGCGCGATGCGGGGCGCCGGCCGCGACGCCGCGCTCTCGGGCGCCGCCGCGAGTACGCGGCCGCCCGCGTCGCGCAGGACCAGGCCGCCCAGATCGAAGCCGGCGCGCAAATCCTCGAGCAGAGCTCGGACCGGTCGGCCGTCCCTCGCCCGCTCCACGAACCGGCTCAGCAGGCCCAGCTCGCGGTCGGCGCGGCCCGCGGCGGCGGAGAGGCGCTCGCGCCGCCGGCCGAAGGCGGCCGCGATGAGCCCGCAGCCGGCCAGCGCGAAAAAAGCGACCACGTCGTCGGGCTTGCTGATCGCGAGCGTCAAGTAGGGCTCGGTCAGGAAGAAGTTCAGGCTCATCGCCGAGATCAGGGCGGTGACAAGCGCCGGGCTGCGGCCGCCCAGCTCCGCGACCAGGATCGTGAAGGCCATGAACACGAACGCGAGATTCGACGCGCCCACCCGCCCGCGCAGCGGAATCAGCGCGACGCCCAGGGCCATGGCGCCCAGCGCTCCGGTGACCATCCACACGCGCACGTCGTCGCTCGGCTTGATCATGGCCTCACCGCCCGTCGAGCGGCAGGTTCAGCGCGAGCACGTTGACGCGGGGCTCGCCGAGGAATCCGAGCGAGCGCCCCTCGGTGTAATCCACGAGGGCGCACCGCGTCGAGCGAGGCACCGGCGCCGAGTTGCCCGGCTCCGCGGCGTGAAGCGCGGCCACGTGCGCGTGCACCGCCTCGACCAGCGCCGGGCTCGTGGGGCTCAGATCGGAGGCGGAGGACGCCGCCGCGTTGTGCGGGAACGGATCGGTCGCCGACGGCCGCCCCCGGAAGTATCCGGGCGCGTCGAGGGGCTGGCCGATGAGCGCCGAGCCGACCACGGTGCCGTCCTGGACGACCAGGCTGCCGTTGGCCGGCGAGGGGAAGACCACCTGGGCGATGCCGGTGACCACGAGCGGATAGACGAGGCCGGTGATCACCGTGAAGATCAGCAGCGACAACAGCGCCGGTCGCACGTACGAGGCCCCCCTCACGCCAGCCCGCAGGCTACCACGATCATGTCGATAGTCTCGACGCCCGGAAACGGGACGAGGATGCCGCCCAGCCCGTCGCGCCGCAGCACCGCGGCGGCCCCAGCGCCCGGTAGAGAAGGGTTGACGCGCCTCTTCCGTGTGTCCTAGTATGTTAGGACATTAAGACTCATCGGATCGGCCTCGTGACATAGTGCCCTAGGCCAGTGCTCCGGTGACATTCCCCAGATCATCTGGGACCAGGAGGATCGTGATGAACCCGCAGCTCGAAGAGCAGGTGGCCAGGCAGCGGCTGGATGAGGCCCGGGCCGAGGCGGCCCGGTGGGCCCTTCTCCGCAGCCTTCGTCCGGCTCGGCGTCCCGTGCGCGTGATGGTGGGCCATGCCCTCATCAAGGCTGGCCACTGGGTGGCCGGTCGGCCGCCCCGACGCGTGGCGGCGCCGCGACGGGTCGCCGCCTAGGAAGGAGCCGGCACGTGGCGCGGGAATCCTCGCACATCACCCCGCCCTCGGGGCTGCGGGTCAACCGCAAGAGCGCGGTGCCCGTCCACGTGCAGCTCCAGACCCAGATCCGCCACCTGATCGACATCGGCTCGCTGAAGCCGGCGATGCAGCTGCCGACGGTGCGTCAGCTCGCCGGCTTCCTCCGCATCAATCGCAACACGGTGGCGCGCGCGCTGGCCGCTCTCTACCAGGACGGCTATCTGGAAAGTCAGCACGGGCGTGGCACCTTCGTGACGGATCGGCCGCCCGCCCGCGAGGGACGAGCCGCGCGGAGCCTGGAGCGGCTGGTGCAGGACACGCTCGAGCGGGCGCGGCGGCTCGGCTTCACCCACGAGGAGATCGCGGCCACCATCGCCGCGCGCGCCCCGAGCGCGCGCGCCCCCCGGCGCCCGCGCGAGCGCGTGCTGCTGGTCGAGTGCAACCATCCGGAGCTGGCGCGCTATCGCGAGCAGCTCGAGGAGGAGCTGTCGATCACGGTGGACCGGGTGCTGGTCGAGGACGTGGACGTCCGCTTCCGGGAGCCCGCCTTCCTCGCGCCCTACCGCATGGTGGTCACCACGTTCTTCCACATCCACGAGGTGAAGCAGGCGCTGCCGATGGACGGGCCTCCCGCGGTGGCGCTCCTGTCCGAGGCCAACATCTCCTCGCTCCTGCGCCTCACCGAGATGCCCGAGGGCTCGACGGTCGGACTGGTCTGCGCCACCGCGCGCGGCAGCCAGAACATCCTGAGCTCGGTCCAGTCCGCCGGTCTGTCGCACGTGGTGCCGATCCTGGCCTCCACCGACGATCCGTGGTCGATCGATCGCATGCTGGAGAAGACCCGCGTGGTGGTCTGCTCGGACCAGGCCGCGGCGCTCCTCCGCGACCGGCTCCCGCACGACGTCGAGCTGATCGCCGCCTATCGCCGCCTGGACTCCGGCGGGATCGAGATGCTGCGCGACCTCCTGGCCCAGACCGACGGAGAGCGGACATGAACGCGCGCGACGCCATGACCCGAGCCGCGCTCCCCATCGAGGCCGCGATGCCGCTCGCGGAGGACGGCCACCTCGTCGACATCCTCACCCGCTCGGACCTGCGGCGGGGCCTCGTCCGCCGAGAGCCGGAGGCGGTGGCATAGGCGCCGGCCCCGCGGTCTGTGTCTTCGACCTCGACCACACGCTGGTCAGCTCGCCGCTCGACCTGCGGGCGGTGGGCCGCGAGATGGAGGCCTTCGTCAAGGCTCGCGGGATTCGCGTGCCCGAGCGCGCGCTCCGCTGGTCCGGCGCCGAGCTGTTCGACCTGGTGCGGCGCGAGGCCCCGCATCTGGAGGCCGAGCTGCTCGCGATTCCGGTGGCGCACGAGCGGCGGGCGATGGCCGCGGCCACCCTCGAGCCCTTCGCGCGCGAGACGCTGGCCGCCATGAAGGATCTCGGCTTCGCCACCGCGATCTGGACCAACAACGATCGCGTCGTCGCCGATCACGTGCTCACCCGCTTCGCGCTGGTGGCCCACCTGGATCTCGTGGTCACGCGCGACGACGTCCGGCGGCTGAAGCCCGATCCCGACGGCGTGCGCGTGGTGCGCGAGCGCTGGCCGGAGGCCGAGCGCATCGTGGTCGTGGGCGACTCGTGGGTGGACGGCGTCGCCGCGCAGGCCGCCGGCGTCCCCTTCATCGCCTACCGGCCGGACCTCGCGGAGATGTCGCAGCGCGGGGTCGTCATCGCCGCGCGCATCCAGTCGCTGCTCGACCTGCCCGCCGCGCTCGCCTGACCCGTCACCGGCGGTCGAGGCACTCCGCGACCTCCGTGCCGTCCGGCGCGCGTTCACGGCCGCCACGTCCCGCTCGCCTGGGTATACTGCGCGCGTGGATCTGTTCGACTCGCTGCCCGCCGCCGCACCCCGCGCCCCCGCGCCGCTCGCCGACCGCATGCGCCCCCGCCGCCTCGACGAGGTGGTGGGGCAGCCGCAACTGACCGACGCGGGCCGGCCGCTCCGCCGCGCTCTCGAGGAGGGCGCGCTGCACTCGATGATCCTGTGGGGCCCGCCGGGCACCGGCAAGACCACGCTGGCCCGGCTCCTGGCCGACGTGGCGGGCGCCCGCTTCGTGCCGTTCTCGGCCGTGACCTCCGGCGTCAAGGAGATCCGCCAGGTCATGACCGAGGCGGAGGCCGAAGGCATGCGGCTCGGCCGTCGGACCATCCTGTTCGTGGACGAGATCCACCGCTTCAACAAAGCGCAACAGGACGCCTTCCTGCCCTACGTCGAGAAGGGCACGATCATCCTGATCGGCGCCACCACCGAGAACCCCTCGTTCGAGGTCAACGGCGCGCTGCTGTCCCGGGCCCGCGTGTACGTGCTGCGTCCGCTCGGCGAAGCGGACCTGGTGGCCATCCTCGAGCGCGCGCTGCGGGACGGCGAGCGCGGACTGGGCGGCCTGGGCGCCACGGTGGAGCCGGAGGCGGTCGCCCTGATCGCCCGGCTCTCCGACGGCGACGCGCGCACCGCGCTCAACGTGCTCGAGCTGGCGGTGACCGGGCCGAGGTCGCACGTGACCGAGGCGGCGGTGCGTGATGCGGTCCAGAAGAAGGCCCTGCTCTACGACAAGTCGGGCGAGCAGCACTACAACCTGATCTCGGCTCTGCACAAGTCGCTGCGCGACTCCGATCCCGATGGCGCCCTCTACTGGCTCGGCCGCATGCTCGAGGCGGGCGAGGATCCGCTCTACGTGGCGCGCCGGCTGGTGCGCTTCGCCTCCGAGGACGTGGGCAACGCGGACCCGGCCGCGCTGCGCCTGACCCTCGACGCCAAGGACGCCTACCACTTCCTCGGCACGCCCGAGGGCGAGCTGGCCCTCGCCCAGGCGGTGTGCTACCTCGCCCTGGCGCCCAAGTCGAACGCGGTGTACGCGGCCTGGAACGCGGTCCACCACGACATCCAGGAGCATCCCGCGGAGCCGGTGCCCCTGCATCTCCGCAACGCGCCGACCGGTCTCATGGCCAACCTCGGCTACGGCCGCGGCTACCAGTACGCGCACGACGCGCCCGACGCGCAGGTGAGCCAGGACCATCTGCCCGACGCGCTGCGCGGCCGCGTCTACTACCGTCCCACCACGCGAGGGGCCGAGAAGGAGATCGCCGAGCGTCTGGCGAAGTGGCGGGCATGGCGCGAGAAGCAGAAGCCGGCCTGAGCGCGCAAACGAGTTCTCCCCGGTAAACGTGCGGTCTGATACAACTGGATCCATGGCCGACGGGCCCCGGAAGCTGCGAGTGGGCGTGGTCTTCGGTGGACGCTCGGGCGAGCACGAGGTCTCGCTGGCCGGCGCCGCCTCGGTGATGGCCGCGATGGATCGGAGCCGGTTCGAGCTGGTCCCGATCGGCATTGCCAAGGACGGCCGGTGGCTCGTGGGCGGCGACCCGCTGCGCGCGCTCGCCGCCGAGGCCGCGCGCCAGGCGCTGACCGCCGGCGGCGCCGACGCCCACACCAAGCACGAGCTGCTCGAGCGCGCGACCGCACAGGACACCGGCGCCTCCCTCATGCGGATGGAGACCTCCGACAGTCTGCCCGCCGGCCTGCGCGACCGCCTGGACGTGATGCTGGTCCTGCTCCACGGCCCGCAGGGCGAGGACGGCACCGTGCAGGGGCTGCTGCAGCTCGCGGGCGTGCCCTACACCGGCGCCGGCGTGCTCGCCTCCGCGGTCGGCATGGACAAGGTGGCGATGAAGGATCTCTTCCGCGCCCACGGGCTTCCGCTGGTGGAGTATGCGGTCGTCCGGCGTCACGACTGGGAGGGCGGCGGCCGGGAGGACATCGCGCGGGGCATCGGCGCCGAGATCGGCTTCCCGTGCTTCGTGAAGCCGGCCAACCTGGGCTCGAGCGTGGGCATCAGCAAGGTGAAGGCCGCCGAGGATCTGCCCGCCGCCATCGACCTCGCCGCGCAGCACGACCGCCGCATCATCGTGGAGCGCGCGGTGCAGGGCCGCGAGGTGGAGGTCGCGGTCCTGGGCAACGACGAGCCACGCGTGTCGGTGCCGGGCGAGGTGTGCTACCCGGGCGAGTGGTACGACTACGATACCAAGTACGGCGCGGGCCAGACCACGTTCAAGGTTCCGGCGCCACTGGCCCCAGAAGTCACCGAGGAGGTGCGCGCCCTCGCGCTGCGCGCCTTCCGGGCCACCGACTGCGCGGGCATGGCGCGCGTGGACTTCTTCATCGAGGGCGACCGCCGCGTGCTCGTGAACGAGATCAACACGATCCCGGGCTTCACGGCGACCAGCGCCTATCCGCGCCTCTGGGAAGCCTCCGGCATCCCCTACCCCGAGCTGATCGGCCGCCTCATCGACCTCGCGCTCGAGCGCCGGTGAAGCTCGCGCCGAGCGCACGCCGGATCGCCGGTCGTCCGCCGGCTGGGGGAGTGCGGGGGCCATTTCTGGGCCCCCGCATAAGACAGAGCCGTACAGAAGTACACGGTCATCCGCGCACCGCGCGCGTGCATTCGCCCGGTCGTCCGCCCCGATGCGAGTCGTCATAGCGGGCGGCGGCACCGGAGGGCACACGAGCCCCGGCCTCGCCGTCGCCGCGCGGCTTCGGGAGATCGGCGCGGAGGTGCACTGGATCGGCAGCCGCCGCGGCATCGAGGCGCGGCGCGTGCCCGAGACGGGCGTGCCGTTCCACACGATCCCGGTGGGCAAGCTGCGCCGCTACTGGGACTGGCAGAACGTGCCGGACCTTGCCGTGCGCGCCCCCGCCGGCCTCGCCCGGTCCTGGCGCCTGCTGAGGCGGCTGCGCCCGTCGGTGGTGCTCGCCACCGGCGGCTTCGTGGCGCTGCCCCCGGCCCTGGCTTCGCGCGCGCTTCGCATCCCGGTGGTCGTGCACGAGCAGACGAGCGTGCCCGGGCTGGCCAACCGGGTCGCCGGCCGCTTCGCCCGGCGGATTGCGCTCACCTTCCCCATGACCGGCGAGGAGTTTCCGCGCGAGCGCACGGTGCTGACCGGCAATCCCCTCCGGCCCGAGCTGCGCGGCGGCTCCCGCGCCGAAGCCTGCCGCCGCTTCGGTCTCGATCCCGCGGCGCCGATCGTCTACGTCACCGGTGGCGCCCAGGGCTCCCACCGGCTCAATCGCGACGTCGGTGCCGCGCTGCCGCGGCTGCTCGAGGTCTGCCAGGTGATCCACCAGTGCGGCGACAACCCGGCGACCGACGACCGCGCCTGGCTGACCGCCCGCGCCCAGGCCCTGCCCGAGTCGCTGCACCGCCGCTATGCGCTGCAGCCCTACGTGAGCGCCGAGCTGCGCGATGTCTACGCGGCGGCCGCACTGATCGTCGGGCGCAGCGGCGCCGGCACCGTCAACGAGTGCTGCCAGCTCGGCCTCCCCGCCCTGTACGTGCCCCTGCCCGGCACCAGCGGCGATGAGCAGACGGCCAACGCCCGGCTCGTCGAGGCGGCCGGCGGCGCGGTGATGTTCCCGCAGGTCTCGCTCACGCCGGACGGGTTGGCCTATGCGGTGACGCGGCTCCTCGCCGACCCCGCGGCGCTGACCGCGATGGGAGAGCGTGCCAGGAGCCTCGCCCAGCCCGACGCCGCCGACCGGATCGTGCGCTTGCTCCAGGAGGTCGCGGCGGCGCGATGATCGCCTGGCTCGTGCTGCTGCAGGCCTCGCTGACGATCGCGGTGGCGGGGCCGGCCACGTCACCCGAGTACCTGCCCCTGCACGTGGCGCAGGCCGAGGGCCTCTTCACCGCCCAGAACCTCGCCGTCACCTTGCGACCCTACCGCTCCGAGCCGAGCGCCGCCGAGGCGCTGGCCTCGGGCCAGGCGTCTCTCGCCGCCACCTCGCTCGACTCGGCGCTCCGGCTCGGCGCGGTGGACGGCCGGCCGCCGCGCCTCGTCTGGGGCTTCACGGCCGCGCCGCCGGTGGCGCTGCTGGTGAACCCGGCCCGGAAGGACGAGATTCGCTCGCCGGCCGATCTCGTCGGTCAGACCGTGGCCGTGCCCGCGCCGGGCGCGCCGGAGGACCAGGCGCTCGCCTTCCTGCTCGCCCACGCCGGCGTGGCGCCCCAGCAGGTGATGCTGCGAAGCCTGGGCGAGCGAGGTGCGGCCCGTGCGCTCGAGGGAGGCCAGGTGGCGGCGGCGGTGCTGAGCGAGCCCTACGTGAGCAGGATCGTGGAGGACGGCGCCGCGGTGGTCGCGGTCGACCTGCGCACGGCCCGCGAGGCCGCCACGTGGCTCGGCGGGCCGAGCGTGAGCGCGGCCCTGTTCGCGCGGGCGGGCACCGAGCCGGACGCGGCGACTCTGCGAGGCCTCGCCACCGCCTTGCAGGCCGCGCTGACGCGCATCCTCTCGACGGCGCCGCCGGCACTGGCCGGCGGGCTGCCCGCGACGACGGTCGGCTCGCCGGCCGATTTCGCCCTGCGGCTGGCGAAGGCGCGCGACCTGTTCCTGCCCGGCGGCCGGGTGAGCGTCGAGGCGCTCGAGCACGGCGTCGAGCTGGTCCGGGGGCGCGCGCCGCTGCCCGCCAAGGTGAAGCTGCCCGCGGTGGACCGGCTCCTGCTGCAGGAGCCGGCGGCCGGCAACGCGCGCTAGCTCGCGCGGAGGCCGCGCCGCTCGAGCAGCGCGCGCGTGGTGGTCAGCGGCAGCCCGACCACGTTCGTGAAGCAGCCGACCACGCTGGCCACCAGCTGCCCGCCGAGGCCCTGCACCGCGTAGGCGCCGGCCTTGTCGAGCGGCTCACCGGTCGCGACGTAGGCCTCGATGGCCGCGTCGCCGTAGTCGCCCATCCGCACCCGGCTCGTCACCGACGTGGTCTCCTGCCGGGAGGGGGCGCCCGGGGCGTCCAGCTCGACGAGGGCCAGACCGGTGATCACCTCGTGCTCGCGACCGCGCAGCTCGCGGAGCATGCGGGCGGCGTCGGCCGGATCACGGGGCTTGCCGAGGAGCCGGCCGTCCAGGACCACCTCGGTGTCGGCGCCCAGGACCACCGCCGGCGCCCGGTCGAGCCCGGCCGCCACCGCGCGGGCCTTGGCCAGCGCCACCGCGGCGATGGCCTGGGCCGGCGGGAGCGCGGGATGCTCCTCGGGAATGTGGCTGGCGAGGATCTCGAACGGGATGCCGAGCCGCTCCAGCAGCTCCCGGCGCCGTGGTGAGGCGGAGGCCAGGATGAGGACCGGGGGGCTCAGGAAGCGGGCTACGTGACGATCAGGGGGTTCTTGTCGGTGATGACGCGGTCGTTCTTCTCGATCGCCACCCGGAGGAACTTGGGCAGGTTGAACGAGTGCAGATGGGCCTGCCCGTCCCAGTACCCGAGCTGCTTGGGATCCAGGCGCTCGGCGATCAGCCGGTCGATCTCCGCCGCCGACTGCGTGCGGGGGTCCATGCCCTTCGAGGCGAGGATGAAGCCCCAGGGCGTGCCGAAGCACGAGATGAAGCTCTGGTAGGGCGCGACGACCGGGAAGACCTCCTGGAGCGTGCGATTGACCGCCCCGTGGAAGAAGATCTCGTTCACCTTGGTCATGCCGGCCTGCATGGTCATGACGCCCTGGTCGGTCAGGCGGTCGCGGATCAGCGTGTAGAACTCCTTGGTGAACAGCAGGCACGCCGGCCCCTCCTCCAGGGGCTCGACCAGGTCCACCACGATCAGATCGAAGCGGTCGGTCGTCTTTTCCAGGTAGGCCCGCGCGTCCTCGTGGAGCAGCCGGGTCCGGCGGTCGTCGAAGGCCCCCTGGTGCATCTCGGGCAGGTGCTTCTTGCACTCCTCGACCACCTCACCGTCGATGTCCACCATCAGGCAGTCGGTGATGGTGCGGTACCGCAGGATTTCCCGGACGGTCGCGCCCTCCCCGCCGCCGATGACCATGGCGCGCTGGGGCCGCGGATGGGCCAGGAGGCCAGGGTGCACGAGTGTCTCGTGGTAGATGAACTCGTCGGCCTGGCTGGACTGGATCCGCCCGTCCAGCACGAGACACTTGCCGTACGAGAGGGTCTCCATGATCTCCATGAGCTGGAACTTGGTCTGCCGCGTGACGATGGTCCGGGCGATGGCGTGCATGTGCCCCTCGACCGGGGTCGTGGTCTCGAAGAACCACTTGTACTGAGGCGTCGCCATCGGCCGGCTCAGCTCCCGGTGGTGGCGACCGGCGCGCCCGCCGGCTTGTGCAGGAGCGGACGCGGGTGGTTCATGAAGATCCCGCGCTGGAGCTCGACCACCGAGGCCCGCGCGGCCCCGAACTGCTCCACCAGGTAGTCGGCGGCCACCTGCGGCTGGAGCACGTCACCGCAGGAGAAGACGTCGACGGCGGCGTAGCGGTACTCGGGCCACGTGTGGATGGCCAGGTGCGACTCGGCGATGACGACGACGCCGCTGATGCCGAACGGGTTGAACTCGTGAAATACCACGTCGACGATGGTGGCCTGGGCCCTCTTGGCCGCTTCCACCATCGACGCCTTCACGGTGTCCAGACTGTTGATGGCCTCTGCGTCGCAGTCGAACAGCTCGAGCAGCAGGTGACGCCCCAGTGCTTGCACTCTTTCCCTCCTCCCGAAACTTCCTTGTTTTCTCCGGCGAAATTCCGGGCCGGATTTTTCTGCACTGTGGGGCTAAATTTTTTTCATTGCAAGAAAAAAATGCGATTTTGGCGCCTCGGACGTCACCGCGGACGCGCTCGCCACGTCGCCGACGCGCCCGCCGACGCTCGCGCCCGCGCTCGCCGACGCCGCCGACGGCAACTTTTCGCTTGCGTTCGTCGGTTCTGCCGCTACGATGAGCCAGAAATTCACGACGAGCCGCGGTGGGGCGCGGCTCGGACTACACGGCGAGGCCGTCTCGCGAACGCGAGGAGGAGAGCGCGAATGCACTTCGCACCAGTGACCAAGGCGGCAGGCACCGCCGGCAACGCGGAGGGCTCGACCCCACTCAACGCCTTCGACAATGCCCTCCTGGCGGCCGGCATCGGTAACATCAACCTCATCAAGGTCTCGAGCATCCTGCCCCCCGGCGTGGAGCTCGTGGCGCTGCCCCGGATCAAGCCGGGAGCGCTGGTGCCGACGGCCTACGCGGCGATGACCAGCGAGGTGCCGGGCGAGGTCGTGGCGGCCGCGGTCGGCTGGGCGCGGCCCGAGGATCCCGCCAAGAACGGCGTGATCATGGAGTACCACGACAAGGCCACGCGCGAGGAAGCCGAGCGGATGATCGTGCAGATGCTCGAGGAGGCCTTCCGGGTCCGGGGCGAGACGATCCGGGACCTGAAGGTCTTCGCGGTCGAGCACCGGGTCGAGCGCACCGGTTGCGCGCTGGCCGCCGTGACGCTCCTCTCCGAGGACGACCTCGTCTAGCCCCGAGGCGGGCGTGGGCTCTTGATCGCTGCTGAGCCCCGCTTCATCGCCTGCCGGGCGGCCTTCCCGGACGCCCGGATCGTCCTCTTCGGCATCCCGTTCGAAGGCCGCGTCAACCTCCGGCGCGGCGCCGACCACGGCCCGCGCGACCTGCGGGTGGCCTCGGACTCCATCGAGACGTATTCCCCGTTCCTCGGGCGCGACCTCGAGGACCTCGCCATCGCCGACCTCGGCGACTGCCAGCTGGGCGACGGCACGCCCCGGGAGCAGCTGACCCGGGCCCGCGAGGAGATTCGAGGCTTCTGGCGCCCCGGGCTGATCCCGGTGATGCTGGGCGGCGACCACACCGCCACGCTGCCGGTCATCGAGGTGCTCGCGCCCGCCATCCCCGACCTGCGCATCCTGCAGCTCGACGCCCATCCCGACCTGCGCGAGCAGTTCCTCGGCGAGCGCTACAACTATGCCTCGGCGATGGCGCGGGTGATGGACGTGCTGGCGCCCGAGCGCGTCTTCCAGGTGGGCATGCGCACCGGCGCCCGGGAG
The DNA here is from genome assembly GCA_035315345.1 of Candidatus Methylomirabilota bacterium. Classification (NCBI taxonomy): domain Bacteria; phylum Methylomirabilota (SeqCode); species Candidatus Methylomirabilota bacterium. The sequence continues at coordinate 28,960 of DATFYA010000195.1, read as the reverse complement.
GAGTACCAGCGCAAGGCGCCGCACCTGTTCCCGGCGCACCAGATCCATCCGGTCGAGGCGGTGAAGAGCCTGCTGCCCGAGTTGGGCCGCCACCCGCTCTACGTCACCATCGACGTCGACGTGCTCGATCCGTCCGAGGCGCCCGGCACCGGCGCGCCCGAGCCCTGCGGCATCACCGCCTCGGATCTGGTGGAGATCGTCCGCCTGCTCCAGCCCTGCCCCATCGTGGGAACCGACCTGATGGAGGTCGCGCACACCTGGGATCCCTCGGGCCGCACCGGCATCACCGCCTCGTGGATCCTCCGGGAAGCCATCCTGACCTGGTTCGCATCATGACCGCCCAGTACTCCGCGCCCCGCTACTACGAGATCGCCTTCGACATGAACCGGCGACAGGAGGTGAACTTCCTCGTTCACTGCTTCCGCCGCTACGCGCGCCGGCGCGTCCGGCGCGTGCTCGACATCGCCTGCGGCACCGGCCCGCACCTGATCCGGCTCGCCGGCCGCGGCTACCGGATGTCGGGGCTCGACCTCTCGCCGGAGAACATCGCGTACCTGCGCGAGCGGGCCGCCGCCGGCGGCGTCACCCCCGAGCTGTTCGTCGCGGACATGACACGCTTCCGGCTGCCCAAGCCGGTGGACGCGGCCATCTGCATGCAGGACTCGCAGGGGCACCTGCTCACCAACGAGGCCCTGCTCGATCACCTGCGCTGCGTGGCCCGCGCGCTCGGCAAGGGGGGCCTCTACGTCTTCGACCGCTACATGTGCTCGTCGTGGACCGATCCGGCCCGACGCTGGTCCTGGACGCGCCGGCGCGGCAACGCGACGGTGCGCGCGACGTTCGAGGCGCTCAAGGACCTGAACCCGGTGACCCAGACCTTCTTCGAGGACATGGAGCTGGAGGTCCACGAGAACGGCACCCGGCACGTCTATCGCCAGCGTCACGCCTCGCGCATGGTCTTCCCGCAGGAACTGAAGGCCCTGGTCCAGCTGGCCGGCGGCTTCGATCTCGTCGAGTGGTTCTACGGCTTCAAGCCGCACCTCCGCCTCGACGAGGCCCACCACCCGCTCCTGATGGTGGTGGTGCTGCGGAAGCGATAGAGGCGTCCGCGCCTCTTGGGAGATGGGGCCCCTCTCCCGACGGGGAGCGGGACACGATCCGATGGCCACGCTGATCCTCAAGCGGGGCGCCGAGCGCCGCATCCGGGCCGGGCACCCGTGGGTCTATCGCGGCGAGGTGGCCGACCTCAAGGGCGCCTGGTCGGCCGGCGCCGCGGTCGACGTCGCCGACGCGGGCGGGCGCTTCCTCGGGCGCGGCTTCTACAGCCCGCGCTCCACCCTGGTCTGCCGCCTGATCACGCGCGAGGACCAGCGGGTCGATGGCGCCCTCGTCCACGCGCGTCTCGAGGCGGCGCTGCGATACCGGCGGGCCGCCGGCCTCGAGTCGGCCGCCTACCGGCTCTGCTGGAGCGAGGCCGACGGCCTGCCCGGGCTCGTGGTCGACCGCTACGGGCCGGTGAGCGTCGTCCAGTGCCTCACCCTCGGCATGGCGCGCAACGCCGAGTGGGTCGGCACGGCGCTCGGCCGGCTCTTCCCGGGCGACGAGGTGCTCCGGCTGGACGATCCGACGGCGGCCCGCATCGAAGGGTTCGAGCCGGTGCGCGACACCCGCGAGGCCGAATTGACGGTGGAGGAGGGGGCGGGCCGGTTCGCGGTCTCCCTCGGCGCCGGCCACAAGACCGGGCTCTACCTCGACCAGCGCGACAACCGGCTGCTCGCAGCCACGCTGGCCCGCGGCCGCCGGGTGCTCGACGCCTTTTGCTACGCGGGCGGCTTCGCCTGCCACGCGCTGCTGGGCGGCGCGGCCTCCGCGCTCCTGCTCGACGCCTCGGCCGAGGCGCTGGCCGCGGCTCGCCGCAACCTGGCCCTCAACGCGGTCGAGGACCGCGCCACGCTCCGTGAGGGCAACGCCTTCGACGCCCTCCGCGATCTCGAATCACGCCACGAGCGCTTCGGCCTGGTCGTCCTCGATCCGCCGCCCTTCACGCGCCACAAGTCCGCGGTGGAGGCGGCGACGCGCGGCTACAAGGAGATCAACCTCCGCGCCCTGCGCCTGCTGGAGCCGGGCGGCCTGCTGCTGACCTTCTCCTGCTCCCACCACATCACGCCCGCCCTGTTCGAGGACATCTGCCGCCAGGCCGCCGGCGACGCCGGCCTCCGCCCCCGCGTGCTCTCCACCCTCACCCAGAGCCGCGATCACCCCATCCTGTTGACCGTGCCCGAGACCCGCTACCTCACCGGCCTCCTCCTCCAATCCACGCAGTAAGCACAGGGGTCAGGTCTTGCATTACGACATTTCCGCGGGCGTAGGACAAGCTTCGAGCGGCCCGAGCTAGCTCTCGCGGTAGAAGATCAGGAGGACGCCGATGAGGGCCAGCCCGATGGCCCAGATACCGCGGGGCAGGCGCTGGCGTCCCTCGGGCAGGCGTAGCTCGAGCCAGCGGGTCCAGCCGATCATCATCGCGAGCACGCCGAGCGGCGTGTGCGTCACTTCCAGCAGGAACTCGTCCTTGAGGTTCTGCGCGGCGTGCGAGTGCGTCAGCAGCAGGCCGCCGCCGAGGGCGCACAGCAGGGGGAAGATCAGCGCGGCCCGGCGCGAGCGCATCCGCCCGGTGCGGACCATCCATTCGAAGATCCCGAAGGCCACCACCAGGACCGTGAAGATCCGATGCTGCATCACCGTCGCGACCAGCCAGCCTTCCCAGAAGCCCTCCGGCCCGAGCGGCCACGAGCCGGGGTCGCTCCGCACCATCATGAAGGCGGCCAACGCGAGGAACACCAGCGGCCAGTGCCGTGCCCAGCGGGCGTGACCGGAGGCGTGCAGGATCGCCAGCAGGCCCATGACGAGCACGAGGAGCCCGGAGACGTGGTGGTTGAACTCGGACCAGGCGCGGTCGGCGTCGGTGCGCGGGGCGTCGGGGTCGTCGATGGGCATCTCGTCGATCGACGGGGAGCGCAGCGTCGGCATCCGGGGCGTGAATCGCCCGGCGACCTCGGCCAGGGTCGCGCGATCGTGGGTGAGATCGACCGCGGGCGGCAGCGAGGTGAGCGAGGCGGCCGCGAAGAGCACGGTGAGGCCGAGGCCCACCTCGACCTCGACGAAGCGGCGCATCGTGACCTGGTCGGCCTCGACACGGCCGTCCATGCGGCGGATCGCGCGCGAGTTCAGCGCGCCCAGCACGAGCAGCCCGGCCAGCATCACCACCTTGGTCATCACCATCAGGCCGTAGGCGGTGCCGACGAGGGCCGAGACGTCGTCGACGTAGTAGATCGAGAGCCCGACGCCCGCGGCCACCAGGACCACCACCGAGGTGAGCGCCAGATTGGAGAACCGCTGCAGCAGGGCCACCGGCCAGGGCCGCGGCCCGCGCGCGATCGCCGCCGCGATCAGGTGCACGAGCCCGCCCACCCACGCCATCGCCGCGACCTGGTGGGCCCCGTCGAGCAGCAGCAGGGGCCCGCGCGACTCGAGCCGGGCCGCCGCGTGGCTGGTCCACGGCGCGGCCGCCACGATCGTGGCCGCGAGCAGCCCGATCGCGGCCCAGAGGCCGCGGCGCTCCTCGGGCTCGCGACGGAGCTGGAGCGCGCAGGCGGCCAGGGCCACGCCGGCCAGGATGCGCACGAGGCTCACCTGCACGTAGAGCGTCTGGACCGCGGCCATCAGGGGCCAGACCGCATCGTGGAGCAGCACGTACAGCTCGCTCGCCAGCGCCAGCGTCTGGCCGATCGCGAGGACCAGCGCGCCCAGCGCGATGAGCCCGAGCGACCGAGCGCGCGTGACGAGGTCCGGCACCGGCCGGGAGCCGAAGGGCCGCAGGACCAGCAGCAGGAAGCAGACGCCGCCGACGGCGACGGCCTGCGCCGCCAGGATCAGCCCACGGAGGATGACGTCGAGGAAGCCGGCCACGTCACTTGGCCCGTCGCCGGCCGGCGCCCCAGCGGACCAGCATCATGAAGATCGGCGTCCCGAGCGCGACGCACACCAGGAACCACTGGGCACGGCCGAAGCAGGCCAGGACGATGACCAGATAGATGAAATCGCGGTTGGCGAGCGCCTCGGCGAGGCGGGCCCCCGACGCGGACCGCGCCCCGTTCTGCTGGGAGACCAGGACCGCGGACAGGCCGGTCCCGGTGACGGCGAGCATGCCGAGCGCGAGCGGCCAGAGGGCGTCGATGGCCATGCTCCAGCCGACTCCCATGCAGGTGAAGACCGCGACGTGAACCAGGTTGTCGCCCCAGAAGTCGAGGCGGGCCCCGGCCGGGGACTCGAGGAACTTCAGGCGGGCCAGCTCGCCGTCGCAGCCGTCGAGGATGGAGTGGGTCAGGAAGAGCAGGCTGCCGATCACCTGGGTCAGCGGATCCACCGAGAGAAAGAACGGCGCGCTGCTGAGCCCCACCGCGAGGCTCACCAGCGTCATCACGTTCGGAGTGATCGACGTGCTCACGAGCCGGCGGGTCACGGCCAGCGAGATGCGCCGCTCCACGTGACGCGACATGAACCCCTCGGTGTCCTTGATGAGCCCGCGCAGCAGCCAGTCCTCGGCCGCCTTCACCCCGCCGGCGCCCTCGACCGCGAATCGCCCCGCCGGGTCCCCCGCGGGGGCGATGCTCGGCAGGCGGCGCGAGAGGGAGGCGACCAGGTCGTGCGGCGCCGAGCACTCGCCCGCGGTGCGGAGGACGTCGCCGCCGCCCGCGCTCTCCAGCGCCGCCACCATCGAGGAGTCCACCAGGATCGTCTCCGGCTCGAGCGGCATCTCGCGCAGCCCGCGGAGCCAGCGGGCCTGCGGCAGCACGTTCACCGGCAGCAGGACCACCCGATCCGGCGACGGCGTCCCGGCGCCGCCGTCGAGCACCACCGCGCCGGTGCCCTCGAGCAGCCGCGGCTCCGGACAGGCGCCCCGATGCACCAGGATCCGCTCGAAGCCGGCCCGGGTCGCCGCGAGCACGATGCGGCGCAGCAGCGGCAGCCCGGCGATCACGGTGTCCGGGGGCAGTCCCTTGCCGGGCGGCGCCGGCAGCACGACCAGCACGCTGGGCACCGACACCGCCGCCGTCGGCAGGAGGGTGGTCACCGCGCGGATCCGACCGCTCCGGCGGAGAGGGCGCGGCGCCCGCCGCCGCTGCGGCTCGACTCCCGCGCGCCGTGCTCCACCGCGATGCAGACCGCCGCCTCGTCCAGGTTGGCGCTCGACTCGCGGGCGCCGCGGTCGCGCACGCGCGCGATGAACTCGTCGGCGATCGCGGTGAACCAGTCCGGGTGCGCCGAGCCGTCGGACAGCGGCGGCGGATATCGGCGGCGCTCCTCGCGACCGTCCGTGGTGAGGACGAGGGCGTCGTCCTCGATCTCGATCCGCCCGGCGGTCCCGATGACCCGCGCGTGGTTCTCCCGGGTCTCGGCGGCCCAGGTCAGCACGATGTCGGCGACCGCGTCGGGGAAATGCAGCCGCACGGTGGCGGTGTCCTCGACCGCGAAGCGGCGATGCCGCCGCGTCTCGAGGCGCGCGCTCACCGCCTCGGGCCGCGCGCCCACCCAGCGCGGGATCACGTAGGAGACGTGCCAGCCGTGGTCGGTGAGCACCCCGCCGCCGCCGATCTCGGGATCCACGCGCCAGCCGTCGCCGTTGGCGGCCACCGCGGGCCGGGTGCGGAGGGTCTGCCAGACCACCTCGCGGACCGCGCCGATGCGGCCGGCGCGGATCGCCGCGTCGGCGGCGCGCACCAGCGGCGCGTGGTGCCAGTTGTGCACGGTGTGGAACGCGACGCCGGCCGCGCGCGCGAGGGCGGCCAGCCGATCCAGCTCGGCGAGGGAGCCGACCAGCGGCTTCTCGCACAGCACGTGGAGCGAGCGGGCGAGCGCGGCCTCGATCAGGCCGGCGTGACTCGAGGGCGGCGTGCAGATGTCGACGAAGTCGAGATCGTCGGAGGCCAGGAGCGACTCGACCGAGTCGTGCCACCGCGCCTCGGGCAGCGCGCCCCGGCAGGCGTCCTGGCGTCCCGGGCTCGCGTCCGTCGCGGCCACGATCGCGCAGTCGGCCCGCTCTCGCCAGCCGGGCAGATGACCGTTCACCGCGACGTTCCCCAGCCCGATGACGGCGCCGCGCAGCCTCCTAGTCCCGCCCATGGCGCCGCAGCACCGCTCCGAGAGCCTCGTCCAGGATGGCCAGTCCTTCCCGCGCGAGCTCCTCGGTGATGACCAGCGGCGGATTGATCCGGACGGTCGGCGCGTAGGTCATCGAGAGCAAGCCGCGCCGCAGGCATTCCTGGTACAGGTCGCGGGTGATCGCCCGATCGAGCGGCTTGCGGCTCTGGCGATCCTCGACCAGCTCGATGCCGAGCAGCAGGCCGCGCCCGCGCACCTCGCCGACCGTGCGGTACTTCTCCTTGAGCCGCTGCAGCTCGGCGAGCATGACCGCACCGACCCGGTCCGCGTTCTTGACCAGATCCTCGTTGAGAATGATCTGGAGCGCGGCGAGCCCGGCCGCGGAGGCGAGCGGATTGCCGCCGTAGCTGGACGAGCTGAAGCTCGGGTTGGACCAGGGCTTGGCCTGAGTGAGCGTGTCGGTGGAGATCACCGCGGACAGCGGAAAGCCGCCGCCCACGCCCTTGCCCACCGTCATCATGTCGGGGACGATCCCCTCGTGCTCGGTGCCCCACATGGCCCCGGTGCGCCCGAAGCCGGTGATCATCTCGTCCGCGAAGAAGAGCGCCCCGTGATCCCGGGCCACCGACTGGACGGCCCGCAGGAAGCCGTCGGGGGGGATGATGTTGCCGGCGGTGCCCTGGATCGGCTCGACGATGATCGCGGCGATCTCTCCCGCGGTCTGGTAGCGGATGACGTCGCGCACGTACTCGGCGCACGCGATGCCGCAATCCGGATAGCGCAGCTTGAGCGGGCAGCGGTAGCAGTCGGCGTAGGGCGTCGAGTACTGGCCGGGCAGGAACGGGCCCTGGTGATGCTTGAACTCGCTGCCGAGCAGGCCGAGCACCCCACCGGTCTTGCCGTGGAAGCCGCCCCAGAACGAGACGACCTCCTGCTTGCCGGTGGCGGCCTTGGCCAGGCGCAGGGCCGCTTCCACTGCCTCCGCTCCGCCCGAGAAGAGCTGGATCCGGCCGAGGCCCTCCGGAGTCACCGAGGCGACCAGCTCGAGGAAGCGCGCGCGGGTCTCGGTGGTGAAGCTGCCGAAGGTGAGCGTCTCCACCTGGCGCTTGAGCGCCTCGACGTAGTGCGGGTGGCAGTGTCCCACGCTGCCGACCGCGATGCCCGCGATGAAGTCGATGTACTCGTGCCCGTCCTCGTCGTAGAGCTTGGATCCGCGGCCGCGGGCCATCGCGAGGCCGGAATAGAGCGCGAACGACTGGTAGCCGGGCGCGATGTGCCGCGCCTCGCGCGTCACGATCTCGCGCGACCGGGGTCCCGGCTCGCGGGGCGCGGTCATGGTCGGCCTCCGAGGGGCCCGCCTCCGAAGCGCAGCGAGAGATAGGAGGCGATCACCGGCGCGGCCTCGTCGCGATAGAGCGCGAAGCTCGGCCACGCGTTGAGATCGATCAGGGTCAGCGCGCCGTGGCCGGAGGCGATGGCGTCGCCCCCGTAGACCTCGAGGCCGAGCGCGGAGGCGGCCGCCCGCACGAGCCGCGCGAGGTGGGCCGGATCGAACACGTGCCCGCCGAGCCGCTGGTCCCGGTGGTAGAACCAGCGGAACCACGCGGGTGCGCCGTCCGCGCCGCCTCCGCCGCCGACGCCGTAGAACTTGATCAGGTCGCCGGGCACGTGCGGCTGCAGCACCGCGGTGGTCATGCCGCGTGCGGCCAGGCCGGCCAGCGCGGCCCCGACCGCGCGCTCGTCGTCCGCGAAAACCACGTCGCCCTCCTGGGTGTTGTGCACGTCGGGCCGCTTCACCCACACCGCGGCCCGGACGCCCGCCTCCCCGCCCCGGGTCGAGACGATCCGGCTCTCGATGAAGGGCACGTTGGCCTCGCGGAGCTGCGCGATCATCCGCTCCCGGTAGGTGTTGAGCACCGCGAGGGGCGCGTTGACCTGACGGATCCCGCGCTCCTGCCAGCCGAGCAGGACCCGCAGCGCCTCCATCCGCTCGCACATCAGGAACACCCCGTCGGGCGGCGTCTCGTCGGCCCCGAGCTCCTCGGGGGCCTTCAGCTCCACCTGCGCGCCGCGGCTCTCCAGATGCTTGGCGGTCAGTCGGAGGATCTCGGCGTCGTCGCTCTCGCGTCCCGGCGAGTGCTCGCGCTCGCGGAAGAGGCCCCAGTATCTCGGCTCGCTCACCTCACGTCCTCCCCGGCTCAGGCACGCCCCGCTCGCCGGCCCGCGAGCGCCTCCGCGCTGGCCACGTCTTCCCTCCGATCCACGTCCACCACCGTCTCGATGATCTCACCGAACATCGGCTCGCCGCTCGCGCGCAGCCACCCGAGGTACTCGCGCAGACGCTCGAGCGCGGGCGCCGACTCGATGCGGCGCGCGCGCTCGGAGACGCGATACACCCCGGCGGTGACGAGCCCGCCGCCCGGGTCACCGATGGCCTGCACGCGCCCGGCCGGCCCGAGCGTCACCCAGAGGGGCTTCTCGTCCGCCACGAGCGGGGTGACCGCGAGCACGGTCGCGGCGTCGGGGCGGCGCGCGGCCGCGGCCGCGAAGCGCGCGAAGTCTTCCGGCGCGCACCACGCGTCCACCGTGGAGACCAGCATCGGGCCGGCCGGCCCGCGCCCGGTCACCTCGCGGAAGCTCTCCAGCGAGGAGGCGGTGGTCTTCACGATGAACTCCACGTCGAGCGAGGCGCGATGCGCGCGCACCCACTCCACGCACGCGCGCTCGTCCTCGTTCACGATGATGGTGATCGAGGTGACGCCCGCCGCCTCGAAGTTGCGCAGGACCGCGCCGATCAGGGGCACGCCGGCCACTTCCACCAGCGGCTTGGGAGCGGTGAAGCCGTCTCGCCGCAGGCGGCGGCCCTCGCCCGCCGCGATGATCCCCCCGCGCACCGCCCCGGTCATCAGAGAAGCAACGCCTCCACGGCCTGAAACGTCTGGATGATCGCATCGCCCGGGCAGCACGGCCCGTCGGGTGGCGCCGGCTCTCCGGCCAGCCAGATGTGTCGCATGCCGAGCGCCCGTGCCCCCGCCATGTCCCGCGCCGCCGAATCGCCCACGAACACCGCGTCCGCCGGCTTCACGCCCAGCCCGTCCAGCGCCATCATGAAGATACGCGGATCGGGCTTCAGGATCCCCACTCGCTCGGAATCCACGACGGCACCGAGCAGGGGCCGAACCGACACATTATGGCACACCGTTTCGAGGTTGCCATAGAAGTTGGACACGATGCCGAGGTGATAGCGCGGCCGCAGCCGCGCCAGCAGCGCGCGATTGCGCGCGAGGTGCCGAAGCGCGTCGGCGAGAAAGCGCTCGGCCACCCGCGCGATCACGCGCTCGTCGCGGACGGCCAGCGCGGTCGCGAGGCCGCGCGCGAGTCGATGCACCGTCTCCTCGAAGGAACACGTGATCGGGATCGCGCCCACCAGCGCGTCGTCGGCCGCGTAGAAGACGGGATCGAACGCCTCGCGGCTCGCCGCGGCCCCCTCGTCGCGCCAGAGCCGGTAGAATCGCTCCTTCCAGGTCAACCCGTCGGCGTCGAGGGTCCCGCCGAAGTCCAGCAGCACCGCGCGCGGGGACTCAGGCAGGCGCGACCTCCACCGCTGCGTCGAACGCGGCCTGCCCCGCCGAGAAGCCGAACACGTCCACCGCCGCGTCGGGGATGCACGACTCGCCCGCGGTCAGCCGGTTGAGGCCGTCCCAGCCGTCGCGCATCCACACGGTGCGCGCGGGCACCCGATCCGTCACGAGGGCGCGGCAGCGCATCTCGCCGCGCTCGTTGAACACGCGGATGTCGGTGCCGTCGGCGACCCCGCGCGCCGCCGCGTCCGCCGGCGAGATCCACAGCGCGGGGCCCGGCTCGAGCGCGGCGAGCGACGGCAGCGCGCGGCCGTGATCGTAGAAGCCGTGGAAGTGGCCGAGGGTGCGGCCCTGGCGCAGCGAGAGCGGGAACCGCGACGGGGCCGGCGCCTCCGGCACCGGCAGCGGCGGCAGTCCCAGGCTCTCCGCGCGGGCCGAGTAGAGCTCCACCTTGCCGGATGGCGTGGGGAACACCCGCGTCGGATGTCCGACCGGCGAGACGTTCAAGGCGCGCCGGCCGCTCTCCGCGCGCAGCGCGGCCACCGTGGCGCGGCCGGTGGCGGGATGATCGAGGATCGCGTCGAGCGGCCCCTCGTCGCCCGTCCACGGATAGAAGTCGGCCACCCCGAGCCGCTCGGCGAGCCCGCGCAGCACCCACGCGCCCGTGCGGGTCTGTCCGGCGGGCGGCAGCGCCGGCTCCATCAGGTAGAGATGCGTGTTGGTCGCCTTGCAGCCCAGCTCCTCGACCCACGCGGTGCTCGGCAGCACGATGTCCGCGAAGCGCCGCGCGGTCTCGTTCCAGAACAACTCGTAGCTGACGATCAGCTCCTGCCGCGCGAGGGCGCGCTCGACCCGGGCGACGTCGGCGTAGGAGGACAGCATGTCGGTGCCGAACAGCCAGAGCGCGCGCACCGTGCCGTCCTCCAGCGCCTCGGTGACGCGCGACATCTGGTTCGGCACGTAGCGGCCCGGAGGCCGGCGCTCCGGCTCCGAGATGTCGGCGAGACCGTGGCCGTGCCCCTTGCTGCCGTGGCGCGGACCGAGCCCGCCACCCGCGATGCCGAGATTACCGGTGAGGGCGGGCAGGCACGACACCGCGCGCGCGCCTCGCCAGCCCTGTCCGCCCTTGTGCATGCTGCTACCCCCGAGCACGATCATGGCCGGCCGGGTGCTCGCGTACCGGCGCGCGAGCGCCGCGATCGTCGAGGCGGCGAGGCCGGTCTCGGCGGCGGCCCACTCCGGCGAGTACGGCCGCACGTGGGCTGCGAGCGCGTCGAACCCGACGGTGTGGCGCGCCACGAACTCCCGATCGCAGAGGCCCTCGCCGATCAGCACGTGCATGAGGCCCAGGGCCAGGGCCGCATCGCTGCCCGGCCGCACGATCAACACCTCGTCGGACTGGGCCGCCGCCTCGGTGCGCCGCACGTCGATGGTGACGACATGCGCGCCGCGACGGCGGGCGTTGACGAGGTGGCGGCCGGTGTTGGGCTGGCTCGCGAGGTTGGCGCCCCACAGGAGGATCAAGTTGGCGTGCGCGCCCATGTCCTCCTTGGTATTGGTCTCGAGCGGCCCGGTGAGCCCGATGCCGAAGCCGCCGAGGCCCCAGCAGATCATGGTGGGCGCCCACCACTGACAGCCCCAGAGGTTGGCGAAACGGCGCAGCAGCTCGGAGTTGACGCGCGTGCCGTAGTTGGTGGTGAAGAAGCCGTGGCCGGACCAGAGGCCGACCGCTTCGCGGCCCACCGCCCGCGCGTTCGCCGCGATGCGGTCGAGCGCCTCGTCCCAGCCGATCTCGCGAAAGGCCTGATCGCGGCGGTCGCGCGCGAGCGGCGTCAGGATCCGCTGCGGGTTGCCGATGATCTCGCGCGAGGCGTGGCCGCGCACGCACAGGAAGCCGCGGCTGTCCGGATTGTCGGGATCGCCCGCGACCTCCACGATGCGCCCGTCCTCGACGGTGACCAGCATCCCGCAGAGGGTGGGATGACAGTTCATCGGACACATGGTGCGGACGGTGCGGCGGTCCGTGGCCATGCGCCGCTAACCCTGGGCCGTCCGCTCCACCCAGCCGGCCACCGCGGCCAGCGCCTCGTCGAGCTTGGACGCGTCCTTGCCACCGGCCTGCGCGAGATCGGGGCGGCCACCGCCGCCGCCCCCGACCATCTTCGCGATCTCCTGCACGAGCCGGCCGGCCGGGAAGCGCCTGGTGAGATCCTTCGATACCGCGGCGACCAGGTTCACCTTGCCGTCCGCCGCGCTGCCGAGCACGATGATGCCGGACGGCAGCCGATCGCGAAGCGTGTCCACGACCGAGCGCAGGCCGTCGGGATCGAGCCCATCGAGGCGCGCGGCCAGCACCGTCACGCCGGCCACCGGCGTCGCGGCGGTCACGAGGTCCTGGGCCTGAGTGCGGGCCAGCCTGCTCTCGAGCTGGGCCAGCTGCTTCTCCAGGCGCTTCTGATCCTCCAGCAGCGTGGCGAGGCGCCGCGGCAGCTCCAGCGGCGGGATCCTGAGCAGGCCGGCCGATTCGCGGAGCGCCGCCTCCTCGCGGCCCACGTGGGCCAGCGCGGGCTCGCCGGTCACCGCCTCGATGCGCCGCACGCCGGAGGCCACCGCGCCCTCGTCGGTCACCTTGAAGAGCCCGATCTGGCCGGTGGCGTCGAGGTGGGTGCCGCCACACAGCTCCGTCGAGAAATCGCCGATGCGGATCACCCGCACCCGGTCGCCGTACTTCTCGCCGAAGAGGGCCATGGCCCCGCTCTTGAGCGCCTCCTGCAGGTCCATCTCGGCCGGGCTCACCACCACGTTCGCCTGCACCTGCTCGTTGACCAGACTCTCCACGTCCTCCAGCTCGCTGTCCTTCACCGCCGCGCCGTGGGAGAAGTCGAAGCGCAGATGGTCGGGGGCCACCAGCGAGCCGGCCTGGGCGACGTGGGTGCCCAGCACGCGACGGAGCGCGGCGTGGAGCAGGTGGGTGCCGGTGTGGTGCTGGCGCAGGCCCTGCCGGCGACGCGACTCGACGCTGACCGCGACCTCCTCGCCCTCGCGCAGCTGACCCTGGGTCACCGCCACCCGGTGCACGATCAGCTGGCTGCCGCGATAGTAGGTGTCCTGGATCCGACCCTGCCCCTCGCGACCGACCAGGGTGCCGGTGTCGCCCTGCTGGCCGCCGGACTCCGCGTACGCCGGCGTGCGGTCCAGGATGACCTCCACCGTCTCGCCCTGCCGCGCCTCGCGCCGGCGCTGGCCGTCGGCCACCATGGCCAGGATGCGAGCCGGCGCGGTCAGGGCGCCGTAGCCGAGGAACGTGGGCCGGGCGAGCTCACCGGACAGCCGCTGGTAGATCGCCACGCTCGGATCGCCGCTGTCGCCGCCGCCGAAGGACGCACCGGCACGGGCGCGCTCGCGCTGCGCCTCCATCTCGGCGTCGAAGGCCTGCTGCGTCTCCGGGGTGACCGTCCAGCCCGCGTCCGCGAACACTTCCTGGGCCAGGTCGGACGGGAAGCCGTGGGTGTCGTAGAGCGTGAACAGGAAGCGGCCGTCCACGGTGCGGGCGGCATCGCCGCGATGCGCCTCCAGGTACTCGCGGATCTTGGCCATGCCGAGGTCGAGCGTCTCCGCGAAGCGCTCCTCTTCCTGCCGCACCGCCTCGGCCACGCGCGCCTGCGCCTCGCGGATCTCCGGGTACGCCTCGCCCATCACCGAGACCACGCGGCCGGTCACGTCCCAGAGGAACGGCTCCGACATCCCGAGCATGCGGCCGTGGCGCATGGCCCGGCGCATGATCCGCCGCAGCACGTAGCCGCGCCACTCGTTCGAGGGCATGACGCCGTCGGTGATGAGGAACGTCGCGGCACGGGCGTGATCGGCGATCACCCGCATCGACACGTCGGCCGCCTCGTCGCGGCCGTAGGTCTTCCCGCACAGCTCTTCCACTCGCGCGAGCAGGGGCCGGAACAGATCGGTGTCGTAGTTCGACTGCTTGCCCTGGAGCACCGCCGCGACCCGCTCGAGCCCCATGCCGGTATCGATGGACGGCTTGGGCAGGGGCGTCATCGCGCCACTCGCGTCGCGGTTGTACTGCATGAAGACCAGGTTCCAGACCTCGAGCCAGCGGTCGCAGTCGCACGCCGGCCCCGGGCACGTCCGCCCGGCCTGCTCCTCGGCGCAGGGCAGGTGGTCCCCCTGGTGGAAGTGCACCTCCGAGCAGGGGCCGCACGGACCGGTGTCGCCCATCGCCCAGAAGTTGTCCTCCTCGCCCAGCCGCAGGATGCGGTCGTCGGAGAGCCCCGCGACGGTCTTCCAGAGGCCGAACGCCGCGTCGTCGTCGGTGAAGACGGTGGCCTTCAGTCGGTCCTTGGGCAGCCCGAATTCCTCGGTCAGGAGCTCCCAGCAGAACCGGATCGCGTCCTCCTTGAAGTAGTCGCCGAAGGAGAAGTTGCCCAGCATCTCGAAGAACGTGTGATGCCGGGCGGTGTGGCCGACGTTCTCCAGGTCGTTGTGCTTGCCGCCGGCGCGCACGCACTTCTGGGCGGTGGTGGCCCGCACGTAGTCGCGCCGCTCCTCGCCGAGGAAGACCGACTTGAACTGGACCATGCCCGCGTTGGTGAAGAGCAGGGTCGGGTCCTGGGCGGGCACGAGGGGGGACGATCGCACCACGGTGTGCCCGCGGCGGCGGAAATATTCGAGGAATCGCGCTCTGATCTCGCTCCCGGTCATCGGAGCGATATTATACGCCGCCGTCCTCCTCGGTGGCGGGGACGTCGACCCCGCGGCCGGCGAGCAGCGTGGCGACCGCGTGACGAACCGCCGAGGCCGGGTAGCCACGGCGCAGGAGGTAGTCGGCCAGGCGGGCGGAGGCGCGGGCGGCCTGGCGACCGCGGAGCAGCGCGGGCAGCCGGCGGCGCGCCGCTTCGAGCGCGCGCTCGGCTTCGCCGACCTCCTCGAAGGCCGCCGCGATCGCCGCCTCCACCATCTCGCGCGGGATGCCCTTGGCGGCCAGCTCCTGACGGAGGCGGCGGCTGCCGATGCGACGGCCGCGCGCCCGCGCCTCGGCCCACCAGCGAGCGAACGCCTGATCGTCCACGTAGCCGCGGCCGGTGAGATCGGCCACCACGGCCTGTGCCACCTCGGCGGGGGCTCCCCGCCGGCGGAGCCGGCGGGTGAGATCGCGACCGCTCCAGGACTTGCGGGCGAGAAGATCGAAGGCCGCCAGTCGGGCGGCCTTCTCGGTCAGCGTCGGCTGCGGGCGCGGCTCCCCGGAACGGCGGGTCCGGCGCCCCGGCACGCGCGCTACGTCCGCTTGACGAACGGGCTCCGCGCGGCCGGACCGGGCGTGGCGCCGCTGCCGGTGAGGCTCGCCGGCTGGGCCGGCGGGGTGTGGGTGGCCGCGGTGCTGCTGCCCCCCGGGTGCTCCCACGTCATCTCGCCGGTGGAGAAGATGCCCTTCACCTTCAGGTCGAAGTCGTCGGGGTTGGTGGCCGCGTCGCGGGCGGTCTCGTACGTGACCAGCTCCTCGCGATACAGCTGCAGGAGCGACTGGTCGAAGGTCTGCATGCCGTACTGGGCGGTGCCCGCGGCGATCACGCTCGGAATCTGCGGGGTCTTGTCGGCCTCGCGGATACAGTCGCGGATGAGGCCGGTGGCGATCATGATCTCCACCGCGGGCACCCGGCCCCGGCCGTCGGCGCGCACGACCAGGCGCTGGGAGACGATGCCCTGGATGACCGAGGCCAGCTGCCCACGGATCTGCTCTTCCTGGTGCGGGGGGAACATGGAGATCATGCGGTTGATGGTCTCGGCCGCGTTCAGGGTATGCAGCGTGGACATCACGAGGTGACCGGTCTCGGCCGCGTGGAGGCCGACTTCCATGGTCTCCACGTCGCGGAGCTCACCGACCAGCATGATGTCGGGATCCTCGCGGAGCGCGGCGCGCAGCGCCTGGGCGAAGTTCATCGAGTCGTGGCCGATCTCGCGCTGGCTCATCACGCACTTCTTGTCCTGGTGCACGAACTCGATCGGGTCCTCGATCGTGACGATGTGGTCGTTACGGCTGCGATTCATGAAGTCGATCATGGACGCCAGCGTGGTGGACTTGCCGGAGCCGGTGATGCCGGTGACCAGGAGCATCCCGCGCCGCTCCATGGAGAGGCGCTCGAGGACCTTCGGCAGGTGCAGCTCCTGGAACAGCGGGATGCGCTCGGGCACGTGCCGGAAGACGCCCCGGACCTCGCCCATGGCCAGGAACAGGTTGCAGCGGAAGCGGCCGATCCCGGGCAGCATGTAGCCCAGGTCCATCTCCCGGCCCTCCATCAGCATGCGGAGGCGACGCTCGCCCAGCAGGCCCTCGGCGGTCTTGTCGATGAACTCCCGCGTGATCAGGGGCAGGTCGTCCTGCACCTCGAGATGGCCGTGGATCCTGAGGATCGGCTTGGAGCCCGACTTGAGGTGCAGGTCCGAAGCCTTGCGCTGTGCGGTCTCCGCCAGCAGCTGCTGCAGTTCCATCGTGTGCTCGCTCCTACTTGGCCGCCTTCTCCGGGGTCGGCGGCGGCGCCCCCCCAACGGGCTTGAGGCCGAGGGCGCCGCGGACTTTCACCTCGAGGTCAGCCAAGACCTTGGGGTTGTCCTTCAGATACCGCTTGGCGTTCTCCCGTCCCTGCCCGATCCGCTCACTCTTATAGGTGTACCAAGTGCCGGATTTTTCGACAACATTGTGCTCCGCGGCCAGGTCCAGGACGGACCCTTCCTTGGAGATCCCCTCCCCGTAGATGACGTCGAATTCGGCCTCCCGGAAGGGGGGAGAGAGCTTGTTCTTCACCACCTTGACCTTGGTCCGGACCCCGACCGCCTCGGTGCCGTTCTTGATGGTGTCCTGGCGGCGGATGTCGAGGCGAATAGAGGAGTAGAACTTGAGCGCCCGGCCCCCGGTGGTGGTCTCCGGGGAGTTGTGGACCACCACCCCGTTGGCCAGGTAGGTGTGGCTGCCCTCAACTTCGATGTCGAAGCGGTATGGCCGAATCCCGGAGGCGCGCACCGTCCGATCGGTGATCTCGACCGGAACCACCCGGAATCTGCGCCGGCTTTCCAGCGTTCCTGCCTGCGCCAGCGGTGACTGCCAGGCGAACCGACCTCGAAGCGTCGGGTGAAGCTTATAGTCCACCGACGGGTGCAGGTACGGCGCGATGAGTTCGTGTAAGCGCGCTGTCTGCTCTGAGCTGAACCAAAAGCCCCGGCGATCATCGCGCAGTCTCCCGATACCAAGCCGCTCGAAGGCGGCCATCACCCGCTCACGACACTCGCCCTTCAGGCTCTTGTTGTAGAGCACCGCCTTCCCCTTGCCCCAGCGGTCGAAGGAACCCATGAACGATCCATCATCCCCGTACCAGACCGCCAAGCCGCGGGCGTCAAGCCGTTCGAGCGTCGCCGCTCCCACTACGCGATGCCCATCCTCTCCATATAGTTCGCGACGCAAGTCGCCGAGCACGGCCATAGTGATGGTGCTGAACCCAAGCCCATTGGCGACGCGTCCAATCGGCCGGGCAAATGGTGAGAGCATCGCATGCTTCCACTCGAGGTAGTCCTTCTGGGAGTGCCCGTGCCCTACCCTGAAGTGAGCGCTGTGTCCGCCCTGCATCCGCAGCGACCCATCTCCCAAGCATCCGCCGAGGAGGAGTTGGTGCTGATCGTCAGTGAGCCAGTAATCCGGCATGTAGAACAGGACCTGATCACCGACGCGAAGCTCCCCAGCGGCGACCTCACCGCGCGGGGTAAAGACGAGGTGATTGGGAGTGGCGGCAAACCCAGATAGTCCGCTCTTCCCCCCATAAATGCGGAAATGGATGAAGTGATCGGTCCGTCCATTGTTGAACCAGTTGACAACGCGACGTGGTGATACTTTGCGAGTAATCGGATCGTATGAAAGCACTTCCACCGGCAAACGCCGACGGACGATCGTGCCGATGCGCTTGCGCGAACCATCCGCAAGGAGGACTCGGGTGTCCCAGTGCAGGCACCCGAACATGACCCCGATCTTCTCGCGGATCTGGTTGATGAAGATCACCGAGCCGCCGGAGCGGGCGATGGCGGCGGTGAGCTTGCGCAGGGCCTGCGACATGAGACGGGCCTGCAGGCCGGGCAGCGAGTCGCCCATGTCGCCGTCCAGCTCGGCGCGGGGCACCAGGGCCGCCACCGAGTCGATCACGATGACGTCCACCGCGTTGGAGCGCACCAGGGTCTCCGCGATCTCGAGCGCCTGCTCGCCGGTGTCCGGCTGCGAGATCAGCAGCTCGTCGGTGTTGACCCCGAGGTTCTTGGCGTAGACCGGGTCGAGCGCGTGCTCGGCGTCGATGAAGGCAGCGGTGCCGCCCATGCGCTGGGCCTCCGCGATGACGTGCAGGGCCAGCGTGGTCTTGCCGGACGACTCCGGGCCGTAGATCTCGGTGATCCGCCCGCGCGGAATCCCACCCACGCCCAGCGCGACGTCGAGCTGCATCGCGCCCGTGGGGATGACCGAGATCTCGTCGATGACCCCTCCCTGGCCCAGACGCATGATGGCGCCTTTGCCGAACTGGCGGTCGATCGAGGCAATGGCCAGATCCAGGGCCTGGCGGCGGTCGCTCTTCACATCAGCCATGTTCTCTCCTCACCGGCATTGATATGGGTCCGTCGGTTGCTCAGCACTGTGGTACGACGCGCACGACGCTGTCAAGGCCGAGAACCGGATACACCTCACCGTCTCTACGTCGGGGACAAGGCGGCGACGCGGCGAACGGAGTAGCGCGCCCCCTTCGGCGAGAGATCGCTCCGCATCAGCGCCACCTCGGTCACCCGCACGGTGCCGAAGCTGGTGGTCGCCGCCTTCGCGAGCGCGCCGCGCAGCGGCGGTCCCGCCTCGCGGCGCCAGCGCCGCTCGTCGAACACGCGTCCGATCGTGAGATGCGGATGCCACGCGCGGTCTTCCGGCGGGAAGCCGCGTCGGGCCAGCGCGTCGGCCACGCGGGCCTGCAGCGCCCGCGCGTGCGGGGCGCCCTGGGCGACGCCGACCCAGAGGATGCGGGGGCGCTCGAGACCCGGGAAGGCCCCGAGGCCGTGGAACGCGAGGTCGAGCGGCGCGCACCCCGCCCCCGCCTCCTCCAGCGCGGCCGCGGCCTCGGCCAGGCGCTCCTCGGTCTGGTTGCCGAGGAACTGCAGGGTGAGGTGGAGGTTCGGCGGCGGCACCCAGGCCACCGCGGTGCCGAGCGGACGGAGCGCCTCGATGGTGGCCGCGATGCGCTCGCGCAGGTCGTCGGGGAGGAGGATGGCGACGAACGAGCGGATCACGCCGGAGACGACAGCGCCCGGCGCAGCAGGTCGAGCGCGGCCTGCGACGACTGCCACTTCACGGTCTCTCGTCCGCCGGGGAAGCGGCAGCGGCGCACCGCGATGCGCGGCCCGTCGGTGCCGGGCACGGCCGCGGCGATGTAGACGGTCCCCACCGGCTTGCTGGGGGTGCCGCCGTCGGGCCCCGCGATGCCGGTCACCGCGATCCCGCACGGCGAGCCCGAGATGCGACAGATGCCGGCGGCCATCGCCTCGGCCACCGGCGCGCTCACCGCCCCGTGCTCGCGCAGCATCGCCTCGGGTACCCCGAGCATCTGCTCCTTGGCCTCGTTCGAGTACACGACCACGCCGCGCTCGACGTAGCGAGAGGAGCCCGCGATGTTGGTGAGCCGGTGCCCGACGAGCCCGCCGGTGCACGACTCGGCCATGGAGACGGAGAGCCCGCGCTCGAGCAGGAGCCGCCCGACCACCACTTCCATGGTGTCCTCGTCGCGGCCCCAGCAGTCGATGCCGAGGGCGTCGCGAATCTCTCGTTCAACGGGCGCCAGGGAGGCCTCCGCCGCGCTCCGCGACGCCGCACGGGCGCGAAGCTGCACCCACACGTCGCCCTCGACCGGCACGCAGGATACGGCCACCGCCGAATCGCCGCCGAGCCAGCGCCCGAGGCGCTCCTCGACCTCCGCGGGCGAGAGCCCGGTGGTGTGCAGCGTGCGGAGCACCGTGCTCTCCCCCGCGCCCTGCCGCTGTCGGGCCAGCGGGCGCAGGTGCGTGTCCACGAGCGCGGCGAGGGCCACGGACCCGGTAGGCAGCACGACGACCGCCGCGCGGTGGACCTCGAGCATCCAGGCCGGCTCGCCCGGACCGGGCCAGAGGGTCGCGCCCTGGGGCAGGAGCGCGAGGCGATCGAGGCGCCGCGGCATGGCCTGGCCGCGCCGGGCGAAGTCCTCTTCCAGCAGCGCCAGCAGCTTGTCGTTCAGCGCGAGCCGGGCGCCGGAGAGGCGCGACAGCGCGCGCCGCACCACCTCGCCGCTCGAGCCGCCCGGCTGCGCGAGGACGACCACCAGCGAGGCGGCCTCCGCCGCCCCGCGCAACGCCTCCTCCACCGCCGCCTCGTCGTCGTCCACGATCTGCCGTGAGGCCACCGGCACGCCCTCGGCGAGCAGGGCGCGCGCCACCATCAGGCCGGCCGGGTCCTCCGCCGTGCCCAGCCGGGCCGCGCCGACCGTGACGACCCAGGCCCGGCTGCTCGGCGTCACGGTGCGCTCACGCGGGGACGCCGAAGAGCGTGCGCGCGCCCATGACCAGGATCAGCGCGTAGAGACCGGCGATGAGGTCGTCCACCATGACGCCCATCCCTCCGCTCAGCGCCTGGCTCTCGCGCGCGGGAAACGGCTTCCAGATGTCGAACACGCGGAAGAGCAGGAACGCGGTCACCAGCACCGGGATCGAGCGTGGCAGCCCGATCACCGAGAGCAGCATGCCCGCGACCTCGTCGATCACGATCACCCCGGGATCCTTACGCCCGAGCACCCGCTCGACGCGCGAGCCCGCCCAGAGGCCGACGAGCGTGACCACCACGAGGGTCACCAGGAGACCGAACGTCGTCCACGGCAGGAGCCAGATGAAGACGAGGGTGACGAAACTGCCGACGGTGCCCGAGGCGATCGGAGCGTAGCCGGCGCCGAAGACGCTGGCCGCGAGAAAGGCCACGCGGTCCAGGCGGCCGAGGGGCTTATTCCCCGACGAGCTCGTAACCGTCTACCTCGACGATCGAGACCTCCGCGAAGCGGCCCGGAGTCAGCCGTCGGTCGCGCAGCAGCACCACGCCGTCGATCTCGGGCGCCTGCCCCGCGGTGCGGCCCTCGAAGGGAAACGCCGGATCCGGGCTCGGCCCGTCCACCAGCACGGTCTGGCGCGTGCCGTAGAGGACCTTCTGCCGCGGCCACGCCAGCCGGTCTTGAAGATCCTGCACCTGCTGCGCGCGCTCGGCCATGACCTCGGTGGACACCGGATCCGGCATGTCCACCGCCGGCGTGCCCTCCTCCGCCGAGTAGGTGAACACTCCGAGCCGATCGAAGCCGGCTTCCTCGACGAAGGCGAGCAGGTTGTCGAACGCGGCCTCGGTCTCGCCGGGGAAGCCGACCAGCACGGTCGTGCGCAGGGTCACCCCGGGCAGCGCATCGCGCAGCCGGGCGATGAGCTCGAGCATGCGCCCGGCGGTGACGCCGCGGCGCATCGCGCGCAGGATGCCGTCGTCGCCGTGCTGCACCGGCATGTCGAGATACGGCACCACGCGCGCGCGCTGCCACTTCGCGATCAGGCGCTCGGTGACGTGCGCGGGATGCAGATACATGGGCCGGATCCAGGGCATCGCGGTGCCGGAGAGGGCCAGCAGCAGGTCGCCGATGTCGCCGTTGCCGGAGAGGTCGCGCCCGTAGGCCAGGGTGTCCTGCGAGACCAGGATGGCCTCCTGGATGCCGCGGCGGGCCAGCCCCTCGACCTCGGCCACCACGTCGTCCAGCCGGCGGCTGCGATGACGGCCGCGGAACTGGGGGATCGCACAGAACGTGCAGCCCATGTCACAGCCCTCGGCGATCTTCACGTAGGCGTACGGCACCCGGGAGGACAGCAGCCGCGGGGTCTGCGCGTCGTAGAGGTAGCCGGGCGGCGCCTGGCTGACCCAGGCCTGGCGCCCGTCCGCCTGGTTCACCAGGTCGACGATGCGATCGAGCTCGGAGGTGCCGAGCATCGCGTTGATCTCGGGAATCTCCGACCGGATCTCGGCGCCGTACCGCTGCGTGAGGCACCCGGTGACGATCAGGGCTCGCGCGCGCCCGCGCTCCTTGAGCCGGGCCAGCTCGAGGATGGTGTTGACGGATTCCTCACGGGCGCGATCGATGAAGGCGCACGTGTTGACCACCAGGCAGTCGGCCGTCTCCGCCGCGTCGGCGATCTCGTGGCCGGCGCGCGCGAGCATGCCCAGCATCAGCTCGGAGTCGACCTGGTTCTTCGGACAGCCGAGGGTCGTGAAATGGACTTTCATGGCGAGCAGTTATGATCCCACAGGGCGTCGGGCGCCGTCAACGAATCGACCGGTCGCCGCTCACATCAGACGCTCGCCGGTGGCCGGTACGAGCTGTCACCAGTTCGGCGCGGAGCAGATCCCGCACGAACTCGCTGCGATTGCCGTAGCGGCGATCGGTGCGCAGCCGGTCCAGCACGCGCATCAGCGGATCCGGGAGCGAGACGGAGAAGCGCGTGGAGGGGGCGCGCCCGCCCTTCCTGCGGCTCATGGGCTCTCCTTGTGCCGGACAGCGGACGATCGGGCCGATCATGCGGCAGCGCCCGGACGGGGGCAAGGGCCCGGGGAACCGCGATTGACCATGGATGGTTGATTGGATACCCTGCCACCAATGCGTCGCCTTCGAGCGCTCGCGCTGATCCCGATGCTCCTGACGGTGCTCGCCGTCCTGGCGACTAGCGGACCCGCCTCGGCCCACACCGCCTCGCCGGTCGTCGCCGAGGTGCTGCGGATGTCGGCGCCGGAGATCCGGCCCGCCGCCGAGTCCGGTCCGATCGGTCCGGTCACGCCGGTCGGCCCGTCGTCCCTGCTTCTCGCCGCGATCGTCCTGGGCGCGCTCGGGCTCGAGAGCGCGCGGCGTCACCCGCGGCGCGCGCTCGTCCTGGCTCTGGGCCTCCTCCTCGCGATCTTCGCGTTCGAGAACGGCCTGCACTCGGTCCACCACGGCTTCGACGCCAAGCAGCACGGCGAATGCACCATCGCGGCGGCCTCTGCGAATCTGTCGGCGGTGTCGGTCGACGGGCTCCTCGAGGCCTCCGTCGTCCTGATCGCCACCGCGCCGACCGCCGAGTTCGATCCAGCCGCCCCGCCGGCGCGCCTGCTCGACCCGCACCAGGGCCGGGCCCCTCCGCTCGCTTCCGCCTAGCTCTTCGTCGTCGTCCCGCGCTCGCCGCGGCTCGCCGCCGGCGCTCGTGGGTCTCGAGCTTTCGGATTCCAACTCTGGCACAGGCGGAGGAATCTTTCTGGTGGGCGAATCGCTCCGATCACGAGGGGTGACGGTGGGGCTGTCGTGCCTGCTCCATCTGGGGCTCGCGATGGCGCTGGTGCTCGGTCAGCACTGGGTGCCCGTCGCGATCGCGGTGCGCCCGCCCGAGATGCCCGTCCACCTGGTCACGCTGGACACGGTGGAGGAGCCGAAGATCACCCCGCCGACGCCTCAGCCTTCCCCGCCGCCACGCATCCGGCCGCCCCGGGTGCTCGAGACGCCGAAGCCCCGCGAGGCGCCGCCGGTCGTGGAGGCGCCGGAGCCCGCGCCACCGCCGCCGGCTCCCGTCGCACCCACGCCGCCGATCGATCCGCCGCCGGCCGCGAGCGTCCCGGAGCCCGCCCCCGAGCCTTCGATCTCGGACGCCGCCGCACCGGGTCCGCCGCTCACCACCTTCTCGCCGCCGACCAACGGGACGCCGGCTCCGGTCGCGCCGCCCGCCGCCGCGACGACGCGTACCGCCATGGCGGTGCCGCCCGGCGTCACCCAGTTCGCGCGGCCGCAGGGCGGCTACCAGGTGAGGCCAAGCTATCCGGCCGCCCCGCGCCGGCTCGGCATCCAGGGCACGACATTGCTCCGCGTGCACGTCCTGGCGGACGGGCGCATCGGCGAGGTCCTCGTCGAAAAGTCCGGCGGCCATCCCGACCTCGACCAGGCCGCCACCGACGCGGTGCGCGCCTGGCGCTTCGATCCCGCCCGTCGCGGCACCGAGCCGGTGGCCATGTGGGTGCTGCTGCCCGTCGAGTTCCGGCTCAAGTGATCTCGCCCTCGCGGTAAGGAGACCCGATCGATGCCCTTCGTCCTGCTCGTTCCGGTGCTCGCGTCCTCCGCCGTCCTCGTGGCCGCGGTGGCCGCGTCCGCCCAGAGCCAGTCCGCCCCGCCCGTGCTGAGCCCGGTGATCGTCGAATCGAGCACCCTGCCGCCCGAGCGCACGCGCAGCCTGGAGCAGGCGCGCGAGGAGATCGAGCGCACACCGGGCGGCGTCGAGATCGTGCCGCAGCAGACCATCCAGGAGTCTCGCGGCGCGAACCTCAAGGACGCGCTCGACTTCGTGCCCGGCGTGCTCATCCGTCCGCGCTTCGGGGCCGCCGACGAGAGCCAGTTCTCGATCCGGGGCTCGAGCCTGCGCAACAACTTCCACCAGCGCGGGATCAACATCCTGATCGACGGCTTCCCCTACGGCAACGCCGACGGCTTCAGCGACTTCGAATCGCTCGAGCTGCAGACCACCAAGCACATCGAGGTGTACAAAGGGGCCAACGCGCTGCGCTTCGGCGGCAACACCCTGGGCGGCGCGGTCAACCTCGTGACCAAGACCGGCCGCGACGCCGGCCTGGTCGAGAGCTTCGTGGAGGGCGGATCCTACGGCTTCTTCAAGGGCTACGTCGGCACCGGCCAGGCGTACGGGCCCTTCGATCTGTACGCGAGCTTCAGCGACACCGAGCTGCAGGGCTACCGGGACCACAGCCAGCAGACGCGCTATCGCGCCTACGGCAACGCCGGCTACCAGCTCTCGAACGGGGCCACGCTGCGATTCGATCTCGGCTTCGTGCGCAACGACGAGCAGCTGCCGGGCGCCCTGACCCCCGAGCAGTTCCGGCAGAACCCGCAGCAGCAGCAGCCGGCGACCCGGTTCGCCAAGGAGGCGCGGCGCTACGACTACACCCGGGGGGCGGTGACGTTCCGCACGCCCCTCGGCGCCGACCAGGCCTTCGAGTGGTCGACCCAGCTCAACTACCAGGACCTGGACCACCCGCTGTCCTTCGCGGTGATCGATCAGACCACGTACAGCTACAGCACCGAGGCGCGCTATCTGCTGTCCGCGCCCCTGCTCGGCCTCGGCAACCGCTTCGCCGCCGGCCTCCAGTTCTTCGGCACGAACCAGAACGACGCCCAGTTCCAGAACCTCAACGGCGATCGGGGCGCTCGGATCAAGAACCAGGTCAACATCACGAACACGTTCGGCATCTACGCGGAGGACCAGCTCGACGTGGTGCCCACCGTGGCCGTGGTGGCGGGCGGACGCCTGCAGGTCACCGACGACCAGGTGCGCGACCGCTTCCTCTCCGACGGCAACCAGTCGGACTCCACCACCTTCTTCGGCGCCTCGCCCAAGGTGGGCGTCGTCTGGCGGGCCGCGCCGACCGTCCAGGTCTACGGCAACGCCAGCCGCGCCTACGAGCCGCCGCTCATGCTCGAGCTGACCGCGCCTGGGCAGATCGGCGGCGATCTCTCGCTGCTGGAGGCGCAGAAGTCCTGGCAGTTCGAGGTGGGCACGCGGGGCACCTGGCGCGACTGGGTGCGCTGGGACGTCTCGGTCTACGACATCGAGCTGTGGGACGAGATCCAGAACGTCAACGTCCAGCCCTTTCCGGGCGCGCCCTTCACGATTCCCCGCTTCCAGAACATCGACCGCTCGCGCCACACCGGCGTCGAGGTCGGCGCGGACGTGGTGGTCGTGCGGGACATCGCCACGCGCCTGGGGCTCGGCCGCATGGGCGACGCGCTGCGCGCCCGGGTGACCTACACCTGGTCGCGCTTCGTCTTCGTGGACGACCCCGTCTTCGACAACAACGACCTGCCCGGCGCCCCCGAGCATTTCGTCAACACCGAGATCCGCTACGACCACGCCTCGGGCTTCTGGTTCGCTCCCGGCGTCGAGATCGTCCCCCGCGGCTACTTCGTCGACAGCGCCAACACCACCCGCACTCCGTCCTATACGCTGGTCAACGTGAAGCTCGGCTACGAGTACAAGCCCTGGAACCTGGGCCTCTTCTTCGAGGGCCGCAACCTCGGCGACAAGCGTTTCGTCTCGGCGGTACAGGTGGACGACGCCAACCGCAACTACTTCTTCCCGGGCGACGGGCGCGGGTTCTACGGCTCGGTGGCGTGGAGATGGAAGTGATGCGAACGCTCCTCCTGGGCGCGCTGGCCGTCGGGCTGGCCGCCGGTCCCGCGACGGCCGCCGATCTCACGCTCGGCCCGCGGCTCGAGTACAAGCACGTGACGCAGGGGCACGAGTTCCACTTCTCGGGGGCGGCGATCGCGGCCGCGCCGGACAGTCGGCCTCTCGTGGCCTGGGCCTCCCAGGAAGGCCAGGCCAACCAGCTCCATCTCCTGCGCGCGGGCGACGGCGCGGCACCGGTGCGCGTGAGCCCCGACGGGCTCAGCGTGGAGGCGCTCCACCATCCGCCGCGCCTCGCGGTCGCGCCGGGCGGTGAGGTCTTCGTCTCCTGGTCGTCGGAGAAGCCAAAGCCCGAAGGCACGCTGTTCGCTTCCGATCTGCAGCTGTCGCGCTCCCTCGACGGGGGCAAGACCTTCGAGACGCCGCTGCGGGTGAACGAGGACCGCCCGATCTCGCACTCCTTCGATGGCCTCGCGGTGGCGCCGGACGGCACGCTGCTGGTCACCTGGATCGACGGCCGGGAGGGCCGGCGGGACCCGGCCACCTGGGTGGCCCGGGTGGTCGAGCGCGGAACGCGGGTCGAGAGCACCCGCAAGGTCGGCGACGACACCTGCGTGTGCTGCCGGGTCGACGCGGCGGCGGGGCCGCGCGACACCGTGGCCCTCACGTGGCGGCGCGTCTTCCCGGGCGACATCCGCGACATGGTGATGGCCGTCTCGCGCGACGGCGGGCGGTCGTTCGGCGACCCCACCCTGGTGAGCGCCGATCGCTGGAAGATCAACGCGTGTCCCCACCGCGGTGGGGCCATCGGGCTGGACGCGCGCGGACGCATCTACATGAGCTGGTATACCGAGGGCACCGACATCCGCCCGGACCTGCGCTTCGCGATCTCCGAGGACGGCCGGCGGTTCGGGCCGCCGCGGCGGCTGCACACCTCGGCCACGTCCATCCCGGACAACGCGCGCATGGCGGTGGATCCGGCCGGCCGCGCGGTGGTGGTGTGGGAGGAGTCGACCGCGGTCCGCCGGCGCATTCTCCTGCGCTACACCGCGGACGGGGGCAGGACGCTGAGCCCGATCCACGTGCTCTCCGGCGCCATCAAGGCGTACCAGCCCGACGTGGCCTTCGCCCCGGACGGCTCCTTCCTGGTGGCCTGGCACGAGGAGCAGTTCCCCTTCCTCAAGACCGTCGTCCAGCCGGTCCGCATTCCGACGGCCCGATGAGCCGCCGAGCGGTCCGACTCGCGCTGGCAGTCGCGGCGGGTATCATCTGGGCATGCGGGACCGGCATCCTGCCGGCGCAGGGCCACGCCATCATCCTCGAATCGGAGCCTCGGCAGGACGTGACCGTCGCGGCGCCCAAGCGGCTCGTCCTGCGCTTCAACAGCCGGCTCGAGAAACCGCTCTGCTCGGTGCAGCTGGTGGGCGGCCCGCGCCAGCGATCGGTCGCCCTGCTGCGGCCGGAGGCGGACGCGGCCCCCGATACCCTCGCCTACCCGCTGCCGCCGTTGGAGCCGGGATCCTACCAGGCCCGCTGGAAGGTGATGGCCGCCGACGGACACGTGACGGAGGGCGCGGTGCCCTTCACCGTCACGGGTTCGACGCCCGCGCAGAAGTGAGCCGGCCCAAGCCCTCGGCCGGCCGCGCCGTGTGCCGGGCGGTCGCGGCGCTCGCCGGCGCGCTCCTGGTCGTCGCGGCAACTCAGCCGGTGCAGGCGCACGCGGTGCTGGTGCGCTCGACTCCGTCGCACCGCGCGGTGCTGGGCCAGGCGCCGGAGCGGGTGGATCTCTGGTTCAACGAGCGGCTCGAGCCCGCGTACAGCACGGTGACGATCTGGAACGTGGCGGGCCGCCAGGTCGACGAGCGCGATGCGACGGTGACCGCGGACGACCCGCGCCGCCTGACCGTCACGTTCGCCACGCGGGTCGCCGGGCAGTACACCGTCAAGTACCGCGTGCTGTCGGTGGACGGCCACATCGTCGACAGCTTCTTCACATTCACGGTGAAAGGACAACGGCAATGACGACATCCTTCCGTCGGATACGCCCGCTTCTGGTGATGGTCGTGACCGCGGCCCTGGTCGGCCTGGGCGCGGCGGCCGGCTGGGAGCTGGTGGGGGCTCAGTCTCACATGCACATGCATTCGCACGACGGCACCATGGACCAGGGCGGGTGGTACCTGAAGCTGTCCCCGAACGCGCGGGTGGCGGCGATCGAGCGCCAGTTCAGGGGATTCGAGACCACGATGGCCGAGGTGTCGTACCGGTACGGCGAGATGTACTTCGGCGCGCTCGACGGCAACTGGGGCTACGCCGAGCACATGGCGGGCCGGATGAACGACGCGTTCACCACCGGGCTGGAGCGGCGGCCCCAGTTCCGGAAGAACGCGGACGCGCTCTTCCTCAAGACCGCCTATCCGCAGGTGATCGAGGCCATCAAGGCGAAGGATCTCGCCCTGTTCAAGCAGCGCATCGAGACGATGCGGGCCGCGTGCACGGCGTGCCACGCGGCGGAGCAGCACCCGTTCATCAAGATCGGGGTGCCGACCGTTCGCCGCAACCCGGTGGTCAACGACTGACCGGGGCGCGCACGCCGGCGATCGCGGGGCCCGCGTGCTCTCCCATGGGGGCGCGTTCTCGGAGGTGATGCGCGTGCCGGGCCGGCGTGGATTCGGTCAGGATCGCGGTGCACGCGAAGACGAGCAGCGCCAGCACCATCTCCCGGGCCAGATAGACGGCCAGTCGGGAGGGAGCGCTCCCCGGCGGGATCTCCGCCGCGCCGAGCAGCACCGCCCGTCCGCGCCCGAATAGCCGCTCGAGAGCGCCCGACCGGCCGGCGGGGAGGCGCGGTAGCACCGTGTAGCGATTGACCGCGCCCCACCAGGCCAGGCCCAGCACCAGCAGAACCTTCGCGATCAGCGCGCGGCCGTAGACCG
>DATFYA010000194.1 GCA_035315345.1 Candidatus Methylomirabilota bacterium | reverse complement strand
CATCCCGCCGTGATAGCCGGCCGCCGCGCCGAGGAGCACGCCGATCGCCGCGGCGATGCCCACCGAGACGAAGCCCACCGCCAGCGACACGCGCGAGCCGTACAGCACGCGGGAGAGCACGTCGCGGCCCAGCGGGTCGGTGCCGAGCCAGTGGCTGCGGGACGGCGCGTTCAGGATCTTCTTGGTGTCCGGCCGGTTGGGATCCCAGGGCGCCAGCACCGGGGCGAGCACCGCGAGGGTCACCAGGATCAGCACCACCACGCCGCCGCCCACCGCGAGCTGGTTGCGCGAGAAGGTGCGCCAGAACACTCGGATCTCGCCGCGGGGAGCCGGCCCGGCCATCAGCGCCTCCCGCGGCGTCCGCCGAAGCGGATGCGCGGATCCACCAGGCCGTAGGTGATGTCGGCCACCAGGTTGGCGACCAGGGTGAGGGTCGCGACGATCACCAGGTTACCCATGACGACCGGGTAGTCGCGGGAGAAGACCGACTGGACCATGAGCTGGCCCATGCCGGGGATGGCGAAGATCGACTCGATGATGACGCTGCCGCCGATGAGCCCGGGCAGCGCGAGGGCCAGGATCGTCACGACCGGCAGGAGCGCGTTGCGCAGGGCGTGCTTGCTGATGACGGTGCGCTCGGCCAGCCCCTTGGCCCGGGCGGTCTGCACGTAGTCCTGCCGCACCACCTCGAGCATGCTCTGCCGCATGTAGCGCGAGAAGCCGGCGAGGCCGCCGAAGGTGGCGACCACGATGGGCAAGATCAGGTGCGAGAAGAAGTCCCACTGCTGCTGCCAGAACGAGAGGTATTCCCAGTTCAGCGAGCGCAGCCCGGAGATCGGCAGCCAGCCCAGCTGCACCCCGAACAGGATCATCAGGAGGAGCGCGAGCCAGAAGTCGGGCGTGGCGAAGCCCACGAATACGAACATGGTGGTGATCTTGTCGTAGAGCGAGTGCTGGCGGGTGGCCGACAGCACCCCGATCGGCACCGCGAGCCCGACGATGATCGCCATCTCGATCAGGTTCAGGAAGAGCGTCACCGGCAGCCGCTCGCCGATCTTGACCAGCACCGGGCGCCCGTCGGGCAGGAACGACCGCCCGAAGTCGAGACGCACCGCCCGCTTGAGCCACTCCCAGTACTGCACGTGGATGGGGCGGTCGAGCCCGAACTCCTTGATCAGCCGCTCCGTCACCTCGGGCGAGGCGTTGGGATCCTCCGGGGTCAGGAAGTCGAGCGGCCCGCCCGGGGCCAGGCTGATGACCACGTAGGAGACGAAGGTGATGCCGATGAGCAGCGGGATCGAGAGGAGGAGACGGCGGAGGGCGAAGAGCGCCATCTACCCGGAGGTATAGCGCTGCTGCGTCTTCGGCACGTACCACTCGTCGAAGTTGTAGAGGATGCCCGCGGGGGCTGGGCTGACGCCGTGAATGCGCGAGGCCACTACCGGGAGGGCGTCACGGAAGTAGAGGAAGATCATCGGCAGGTCGTGGGCAAGGATCTCCTGGATCCGGTGGTAGGACCGCACGCGCTCGCTCTGCACGCACGAGCTGCGCCCGGCCTCGAGCAGGGCATCCACCTCCGGATTGGCGTAGCCGGTGCGGTTCATCTGGTCGGGCCCGCGCTGCGAGGAGTGCCAGACCACGAACTGGTCCGGATCCGTGCCGGTGCCGAGCCCGAGCACCACCACCTCGAAGCGGCGCGGCTTGACGAACTCCTTGATGAAGGCGGCCCACTCGATGAGCTGGATGTCCGCGTTGATCCCGACCTCCTTCAACCGCTGCTGGGTGATCTCGGCGATCTTCTTGCGCTCGTCGTTGCCCTGGTTGGTCCGGATCGTGAGGGTGAAGGGCTTGCCGTCCTTGTCCTCCACGACGCCGTCGCCGTCCCGATCCTTCCAGCCCGCCTCCGCGAGGAGGGCCTTGGCCTTCTCCGGATCGTAGTCGTAGTGCTCGACCTTCTCGGTGTAGGCCCACGTGCCGGGGCGGATCGGGCCGTTCGCCTCGCGGGCCAGCCCCAGTCGCACGCCGTCGATCAGCTCCTGCTTGTTGATCGCGTGCGCGAAGGCCTCGCGCACGCGCCGGTCGGCGAAGCGCGGGTCCTTGAGGTTGAAGCCCAAGAAGGTGTAGTCGCTCGCCGGGTAGCGGAACTTGTTGTACGCCTTTCGAAAGGCGGGATACTCGGTCTGACGCGAGTACTGCATCCCGGTCAGGGTGCTCACGTAGTCGACGCCCTGGGCCTTCAGCTCGAGGAAGATCGTGGCCTGGCTCGGGATGACCCGGTACACGATGCGGCTCAGATAGGGCCGCCCCTCGAAGTAGTCCGGGTTGGCGGTGAGCACGACCTTCTCCCCCGGCTTCCATTCCTGGAAGCGATAGGGTCCGGTGCCGATCGGTCGGCTGTTCTGGGGAGATTCGCGGAGCGTGCCCGCGTCGGCGAACGACTGCAGCAGGTGCTTGGGCAGTATGTAGGTGCCCCACGTCTCCACCGCGCGCGCGTAGGGCTTGTCGTAGCGCACCCGCACCGTGTACGGGTCGGGCGCCTGCACGTCCTTCACGAGGAGGAATCCCTCCTTGAAGGGCGCGGGCGTCTTCGGATTGATCATGGTCTGGTAGGTGAAGACCACGTCGTCGGCCGTGAAGGGATGCCCGTCGTGCCACTTCACGTCCTTCCGGAGCTTGAAGGTCAGATCGAGGCAGTCGGGGCTGTAGGTCCACGATTCGGCCATGGCCGGCGCCATGTTCAGATCCTTGTCGAGCTTGATCAGCCCGTCGTAGATCAAACCGCCCACCTCGTGCGATGACTGGTCCGACGTCAGGCTCGGGATCAGGCCGCCGATGTCACCGATGGACGCCTGGATGAACGTGTCGCCGTAGGCGGGCGTGCCCGCGGTGGCCGGGTCCTCCGCCCGGGTGTCGACCGAGCTATTGCACGCAGTGGCGAGCGTCAGTCCGCCGATGACGGCCAGCAGCGAGCGGACGCGCGCCCGACGTCGCGGCATTCGGGGGCGCTACTTCTGGGGAGCGGGCGTCGCCGGCGCCGGGGTGGCGGGAGCCGCGGGGGTTGGGGTGGCGGGCGCGGTGGACGCGGGCGTGCCGGTCGCCGGCATGATGCTCGAGGGCTGCCGGTGCGCCATCATCGACAGCGCGAACGAGGTGACCATGAACAGCACCGCCACCACTCCGGTGGCCTTGCCGAGCACGGTGGGCGTGCCCATCGAGCCGAACACCGCCTGGCTACCGCTGCCGCCGAAGGCGGAGCCGATGTCGGCGCCCTTGCCGGCCTGCAGCAGCACCAGGCCGACGATGATCAGGCACACCAGCACATGAAGGATCACGACCAGGATGAACATGCGAGTCCTACTCCTTCGAAGCGCCGCTGCGCGCGGCCGACTTCTTGGCGATGGTGATGAAGCTCGAGGCCTGCAGGCTGGCGCCGCCCACGAGGACGCCGTCGATGTCGGGCTCCTGGGTCAGCGCCTGCGCGTTGTCGGCCTTCACGCTGCCCCCATAGAGGATGCGCACCGACTGGGCCAGCTCCTTGGACGCGACCTCCGAGACCAGACCACGCAGATACCGGTGTACCTCGGCGGCCTGCGCGGGTGTCGCCACCGCCCCGGTGCCGATCGCCCACACCGGCTCGTAGGCGAGCACGCAGCGCGCGAGGTCCTCGGACGACAGGCCCGCCCAGGCCGCCCGCAGCTGTCCTTCCACGACCGTGAAGGTGAGCCCTTGACGGCGCTCCTCCTCGGTCTCCCCCACACAGAGCACCGGCGCGATGCCGTGGCGCAGCGCCGCCGTCATCTTGCGGTTGATCTCCTCGTCGGTCTCCCGGAACACGTGGCGCCGCTCCGAGTGGCCGAGCAGCACCCATCGGCAACCCAGCTCCGCGAGCATGGCCGGCGAGATCTCGCCGGTGAAGGCGCCCTGGCCCTCCCAGTGGCAGTTCTGCGCGCCGAGCGTCACCGCCGCCCCCTTCAGCACCTCGGCGGCCGCGGGCAGCGCGGTGAAGGGCGGGCACACCGCGACCTCGACCCCGCGCGGCCGCTTGAGACCATCGCGGACGGCCTGCGCCAGCTCGCGGGCCATCGCCTGGGTGCCGTGCATCTTCCAGTTGCCGATGACGAGCGGCGTGCGCATCATGCCGCGTCGTCGAGGGCCGCCACCCCCGGCAGCACGCGGCCCTCCAGGAACTCGAGAAACGCCCCGCCGGCGGTGGACACGTAGCCGATCTTGTCCGTGACGCCCGCCTTCTGCACGGCCGCGATCGTGTCGCCGCCGCCGATCACCGAGAAGGCCCCCGAATCGGCCACCGCGCGCGCCACGCCGACGGTGCCGGCCGCGAACGGCTCCTTCTCGAATACCCCCATCGGGCCGTTCCAGACGATGGTTCGGGCCCCCTTGAGGGCGGTGGCGAACTGGGTGACGCTCGCCGAGCCGATATCCAGCCCCATCAGATCATCGGGAATCTCGCGGATGCCCACCGTCCGGATCCCGGTAGTCGCGTCCAGCCCGGAGGCGACCACCACGTCCACGGGCAGACGCACCGGGATGCCGCGGGCACGGGCCTTGTCCAGGACCGCGCGAGCGGCCTCGACGCGGTCCGGCTCCAGGAGGGAGCGGCCGACCCCGTGGCCCAGCGACTTCAGGAACGTGAAGGCCATGCCGCCGCCGATGACGAGCCCCTCGACCCGCTCGAGCAGGTGCTCCACCAGGGCCAGCTTGTCGGCGACCTTGGCGCCGCCCAGCACCGCCCAGAGAGGACGCTCCGGACGCTCGAAGATGCGGTCGAGCGCGCCGAGCTCGCGCGCCATCAGCAGCCCGGCCGCTGCCGGCTTGAGATAGCGCGTGATCGCCTCGATCGAGGCGTGGGCGCGATGGGCCGCCGCGAACGCATCGTTGACGTAGACGTCGGCGAGCCCGGCCAGGGACCGCGCGAACCCCTCGTCGTTGGCTTCCTCCTCCGGGTGATAGCGCAGGTTCTCGAGGAGCACGATGTCGCCCGGACGCAGCGCGCTCGCCCGCTCCTCGACTTCCGGTCCCACGCAGTCCGGAAGCAGCGCGACCGGCCGGCCCAGCAGGCCTTCGAGGCGCTCGGCGACGGGCCGCAGCGAGTACTTGGGATCGGGCTTGCCTTTGGGCCGCCCGAGGTGCGAGGCGAGAACGAGCGAGCCGCCGCCGTCGAGCACGCAGCGGATGGTCGGCAGCACCGCAGTGATCCGGGTGTCATCGGTCACGCGCGTCCCGTCGAGCGGGACGTTGAAGTCCGCCCGCAGGAAGACGCGCTTCCCGGACCGGTCGACCTGATCGACGACGAGCTTCGCCACGGACGGTCGGGCTGCGCGCTGCGCCCGCGTCTTACAGCGACCGCGCCATGTAGCGGATCAGGTCCCGCACGCGGCAGGAATACCCCCACTCGTTGTCGTACCAGGCGAGCACCTTCACCAGGTTGCCGTCCACCAGCGCGGTCGACGGCAGGTCCACGATCGACGAGTGCGCGTTGCCGTTGAAATCGACCGACACCAGCTCCTCGTCGGTGGCGTCCAGGATGCCCTTGAGCGGCCCCACCGCGGCCGCGCGGAAGGCGTCGTTCACCGCGGCCGGCGTGGCCGGCTTGGCCAGCTCCACCGTCAGGTCCACCACCGAGACATTGGCGGTGGGCACCCGGATGGCGATGCCGTCCAGCTTGCCCTTCAACTCGGGCAGCACCAGCCCCACCGCGGTGGCCGCGCCGGTCGTGGTCGGGATCATGCTGACCGCGCCGGCACGGGCCCGTCGCAGGTCCTTGTGCGGAAAGTCGTGGATCGGCTGGTCGTTCGTGTACGAGTGGACGGTCGAGGCGAAGCCGCGCTTGATTCCGAAGTTGTCGAGCAGGACCTTGGCGACGGTGGCCAGGCAATTGGTCGTGCAGGAGGCGTTGGAGACCAGCTCGTGCTTGACCGGATCGTACTTCTGCTCGTTGACCCCCAGCACGACCGTGATGTCGGGGTCCTTGGCGGGCGCGGTGATGACGACCTTCTTGGCGCCGGCCTGCAGGTGCTTCGACGACGTGCCCCGATCGCGGAAGATGCCGGTGGACTCGACCACGATCTCGACCCCCATCTCGCCCCAGGGCAGGGTCGCGGGGTCCTTGGCCGAGCACACGCGAATCTCGCGGCCGTTGACGAAGATGGCCTCGCCTTTGGACTTCACTTCGGCGTTCAGCGTGCCGTGGACGGAATCATGCTTGAGCAGGTGGGCCAGGGTCTTGGAGTCGGCCAGGTCGTTGACCGCCACCACTTCCAGCTCCGGGGACTCCAGTGCGGCCCGAAAGAAGACCCGACCGATGCGTCCGAACCCGTTGACTCCTACGCGCACCGCCATGGGCGCTCCTTCCCTGTTTGTCTCGGTTTGTCGAATACTTCCGGCCAGCAGAGGCTTCCGATTATAGCCAGCCGGAGGCGCACGGCGCAAGGCTCGGTGCTAGACGACCCGTGCGACCGTCAGGACGCCGACGGTCGCAGTCCCGCCGGCCTGCAGGGTGAGCACACATTCGGAGACGGTCGCCCCGGTGGTCAGGATGTCGTCCACGACGATGACGTGTCGACCCGCGACCGTCTCCGGGCGCCGCAACCGGAACGCATTCCGGACGTTGGAGCGCCGGGCGTTCGACTCGAGCGCGGTCTGGGACGCGGTGGCCACGACGCGGAGCAGGACGTCGTCCCGGACCGGCACGCTCCAGGCCTCGCCGAGGCGACGGGCGAGCAACGAGGCCTGGTTGAACCCCCGCTCCCGATGCCGGCGCGGGTGCAACGGCACCGGCACCAGCAGGTCCGGCCGTCCCTTCGGCAGCCGGGCGGCGCCGCCCTCGACGATCAGGTCGGCCAGCGGGCCGGCCAGCCTCCGTCGGCCTTTGAACTTCAGCGCGTGGAGCGCCTCGCGCGCCACGTCTCCGTAGCGCGCGCCCGCGCGCGCATAGGCGAACACCGGCGGCCGAAGCCGGCATTCGCCGCAGAGCGGCGTGTCGATCGACCGGAGCGCCGCCGCCATGGGGACGCCGCAGGTGCGGCACCACGGCGGGCCGATCCGCTCCAGTGCGTCCCAGCACACGAGGCACAGCGGCCCACGCCGCGCTTCGGACAGGGGCGCCCGGCACACCGTGCAGAAGGGTGGGAAGACGAGGTCCAGCAGGACGCCGGTCCAGCAGCGCCACCGCCCGGTGTCGCGGCCGGGGCGAACTAGGGCCGGAAGGTGTTCCAGCGACGACACGTCGGGCAACGGTCGACCCAGCGCGAGTGCACCGCGCCGCACTCGGCGCACCGATGTGGCCACTCCACGCTGTCGCTCAGCCGCAGCGCGCGCCGGTACTCCTCCATCGCGTCACGGAACTGGCCGCGCCGTTCCAGGATGGCTCCCAGATAGGCGTGGATCTGCGGCAGATCGGGGGCCCGCACCTCCATCTTCTGAAACTGCTCGGCGGCCTCGTCGAGCATCGTGAGCTCGAAGTAGACCCGGCCGAGCCCGAACGCCAGCGCCTGGTTGTCCGGATGGCGCGCGAGGGCGTCCTGGTAGAGCGAGATCATGCGGGTCGGACGACCCTCGGTGCGATGCAGCTGCTCGAGGCGCCCCAGCAGGGGCAGGGCGGCGTGCGAGGCCTCGGCCGCCCGCTCCCACACGCGCAAGGCCTCCCGCGGCTCGCCCGCCTTGAGGTGCGTGTCGCCGAGGAGCAGGGCCGCCGGCACGAAGCCCGGCTGCAGCCGCAGGGCTTCCTTCAGATGAGACATGGCAGCCGCGCGATCGCTCCCTTCCAGCCGGTCCCGGGCCACCTCATAGTGCAGGCCGGCGAGGATCCTCTCCTCGGCCGCCCGTCGGTCACGGGGCGCCTCCTGGAGCAGCCGGGTCTGGACCTCGAGCGCCTCGGCCCAGCGTCGACGCTCGATCAGGTCGTCCCGTTCCACGTGGACTCGCGTCGGCTCGCCATGCCGCCCGACCTCGTCGCCTCCGAGCGCCACGGCCACCGGCCCGGGCTCGACGCGCCATGGGCGGCGTGGATGCGGCCGGGAGACGTCACGAACCAGGCCGACCGCCGAGGCGAGCACCGCGCCCGCGACGAAGACGATGGCGACGAGAGCCATGACCGGGACGTCGAAGGCCCAGTCACTGCCGAGGGCGATGTGGACGCGAGTGGGATTGAGGGAGGCGAGGTAGGTGACGAGGATGGCGAAGAGCAGACCGACGATGAGCCCGAAGCGGATCGACACGGGCGGGCCAGGCTAGCGGGCCGCGGTACGCTCTTCCTCTTCGATCGCCCGCTGGCACTCGATGCAGTACCGCGCGTCCGGCAGCGCCTCCAGGCGCTTATCCGCGATGGGCTCCCCGCACCGCTCGCAGTCGCCGAAGCCGCCCTCGGTGATCTTCTGCAGCGCCAGCGCCACCTCCTTCAGCCTGCGGCGGTCGCCGTTGCCCAGCTCGAAGAGGAACTCACGATTGTAGGCAGAAGAGGCCTGGTCACCCAGGTCCTTGATGGAATCGTCTTCGGGACCCTTGCCGTAGAGGACGTTCTTTCCGACCTCCTCCACGAGCTGGCGATGCTTCTCTTCCAGCTTCTTCCGAAACTGCACCAGGCGATCCTTCTTCATCGTGGCCTCCTTCCTCGTCACGATCGCCGCCGAGAACGCGACGCGGCGCCGCCGGTAGTCGCGCAGGCTACCACGAGGCCTATGTCAAATCAATCCCGCGCTCGTCCTCCCTCGACGGAAACGAGCGGCGCGTCGCCCCAGAGACGCTCGAGCGCGTAGAATCCGCGCGTCTCCTCGAGGAAGACGTGCACCACCACGTCGCCGTAGTCGAGCAGGAGCCATCCGCTCTCGGCGCTGCCCTCGTTGTGACGCGGTCGCACACCCTCCGCGCGCAGCGCGCCCCGGATCGCTTCCGCGATCGTCTCCGCCTGCGTGGTCGAGCGGGCGCTGCACACCAGGAAGAAGTCCGCGATGGTGGACAGGCCCTGCAGGTCGAGCACCGCCACATCGATCGCCTTCTTGTCGAGGGCCGCGTGAGCGGCAACACGGACGACGGCTTCGGCAGACAGGGTGGCCAATCACGCCTCCGGGCGATACAGCTGGTGGTCGCGGATGTAGGACACCACGGCTTCGGGCATGCGGAAGGCGAGGCTTCGGTTCTCGCGAGCGCGACGACGCAGGTCCGAGCCGGAGATCGGCAGCGACGCGGCGTGCAGGAGCAGGGGGACCGGGCCGTCTACTGCCTCCGTCACGTCCCGCTGGAAGCCGGGCAGCCCCAGCTCCCGGAGCACCTTGAGAGCGGCCGGCATCTCCGGGTCGAACGCCATTCCGTTGCGCGGGATCACCACCAGGCGGGCGAGCGACGCCACACGTCGAGGATCCTTCCAGCTCAGGAGGTCGAGGAAGGTCTCGGAGCCGATGATCAGATGGAGACGCCCCCGCTCCTGCAGCGCGGCGAGGGTGTCCACGGTGTAGGACGTGCCACTGCGCTTCACCTCGACGTCGGAGACCTCGAACCGGGGATGCTCCTGGACCGCCAGCGCGGTCATCCGGTAACGGTGCATGGCGGGGGCCAGCTCGGTCGGCGGCTTGTGGGGAGGCTGGGCGGCCGGCACGAAGAGCAGGCGATCGAGCGCCAGGGCCTCGCAGACGTCGTCGGCCACGAGGAGGTGGCCGAAGTGGATCGGGTTGAATGACCCGCCGAAGACGCCGACGCGCTGCAGGCGACTACTCCCGGACGTGCCCGTCGCCCCACACGACGAACTTGGTCGTGGTCAGCTCCCGGACGCCCACCGGACCCCGCGCGTGCACCCGGGAGGTCGAGATGCCCATCTCGGCGCCCAGGCCGAACTGGCTGCCATCCACCAGCCGGGTGGAGGCGTTGACCAGCACCGCCGCCGCGTCCACCTCCTGGGTGAAGCGGCGCGCCCGCCGCACATCCTGCGTCACGATGGCCTCGGCGAGGCCGGAGCCGTGCCGGCGAATGTGGGACACCGCCTCGTCGAAGCTCGCCACCACCCGGACGGCCAGGATGTAGTCCAGGTACTCCGCGTCCCAGTCGGCCGGCTCCGCGGCGCGGGCGCCCGGCATGAGCGCACGCGCGCCCTCGTCGGCGCGCACCTCCACTCCCGCGTCGGCGAGCCGCGCGGCGAGGCCGGGCAGCACGGTCGGCGCGATGGCCGCGTGCACCAGCAGGGTCTCCAGCGCATTGCACACGCTCACCCGCTGCGCCTTGGCATTCACGGTCACCGCGATCGCCATGTCCGGGTCGGCGCCCTCGTCGAGGTAGACGTGACACAGCCCCTTGTCGTGCTTGAGCACCGGCACCGTCGAGCGCTCCGCGACCAGGCGCACGAACTCCTCGCCACCCCGCGGGATGATGAGGTCGAGGTAGCGGTCCAGCGTCAGCATGGCCAGCACCGCGGCGCGGTCCGCGATCTCCACCGCCTGCACCACCTCGCCGGGCAGGCCCGCCTTCTCGACCGCCTTGCCCAGGATCTGGGCCAGCAGCGTGTTGGACTCGAGCGCCTCGCTGCCCCCGCGCAGGAGCACCGCGTTGCCCGACTTCAAGCAGAGGCCGGCGGCATCCGCGGTGACGTTGGGTCGGGATTCGAAGATGAAGCCGATCACGCCCAACGGGACGCGCACCCGGGCGATCTCGAGGCCCGATGGCCGGCGCCACGTCTCGACGGTCTCACCCACCGGATCCGGCAGGCTCGCCACGTGGCGAAGGCCGGCGGCCATCTCCTCGATCCGACTCTCGGTCAGGGTGAGGCGGTCGACGAAGGCCCGCGGGTGCCCGGCCGAGCGGGCCCGTTCCAGATCGTGCCGGTTGGCATCCAGGATGGCGGCGGTGCGCTCCTCGAGCCCGCGCGCCATCTGGGTGAGCGCTTCGTTCTTGGCCCGGGTGGGAGCCAGCGCGAGCACCCGCGCCGCCTCCTTGGCCGCCCGCGCCTTCGCCTCGACGTGCGCCGCGACGTCCATGGCCGCTCCCTCTCTCCGCGACGGGCTCACCGTGCCGGCTCCCTCACAGGATCACCAGGTTGTCCCGGTGGACGACCTCGTCGAAGCCCTTGTACCCCAGCGCCTTTTCGATGTCCGCCGTCTTCGCCCCCCGGATCCGACGCAGCTCCTCGGCGTCATAGTTCACGAGGCCGCGGGCGAACTCGTGGCCCGCCGTCTCGGTCAGCGCGACCACTTCCCCGGCGTGGAACTGGCCGTCGACCTCCACGAGCCCCGAGGGAAGCAGGCTTTTGCCCCTCTCAGTTAAGGCCTTCTTCGCGCCCGCGTCAACCACGAGCCGCCCCTGCGGCGGCACCGCGAACGCGATCCATCGCTTGCGCGCGGCGAGGCGATCGTCGCGCGGCTGGAAGTACGTCCCGACCGGCTCGCCCTTGAGCACCCGGTGCAGCAGACCGGCCTCGCGGCCGCTCGCGATCACCATGGGGATCCCGGAGGCTCCCGCCTTCTGGGCGGCCTGCAGCTTCGTGCTCATCCCCCCCACCGAGACCTCCGCGGAGGCATCGAAGACCATCTTCTGGATCTCGTCGGTGACGGCCTCGACGGTCTCGAGCCGTCGAACGCCCGGATCGCGGCGCGGGTCACCCGTGTAGAGGCCGTCCACGTCGGTCAGCAGCACCACCAGATCGGCGTCGATCAGATGAGCGACGAGGGCGGCGAGATTGTCATTGTCGCCGACCTTGATCTCGTCCACCGCCACCGTGTCGTTCTCGTTGATGACCGGGAGCACGCCGAACTCGAGCAGGGCCAGGAGCGTGTTGCGCGCGTTGAGGTACCGCGACCGATCGCTGATGTCCTGACCCGTGAGGAGCACCTGACCGACGGGGATCCCGTGCTTCTTGAACGCCTGCTCGTACTCCCACATGAGCGCGGATTGGCCCACCGCGGCCGCGGCCTGCTTCTCCGGAATCGAGCGGGGACGAGCCTTGAGGCCGAGGCGAGCGACCCCGGTTGCGATGGCGCCGGACGACACCAGCGCCACCTCGCGCCGCTCCTGCACGAGCGCGGCGATGTCCGCGGCCAGCCGCGCGATCGCCTCGCCGGACGGCCCCTCGCCGGGCGTGGTGACGAGCCCGCTGCCCACCTTCACCACGACCCGGCGGGCGCGGCTCAGCGGATGGCGGGCACCCATGGCTCGCTCACCAGGCGCCGCGCCACGTCGTGCACCAGCGCGGGCAGGCCGTCTCCGGTCACCGCCGAGATGGCGTGAAACGGCAGACCGCGCTCGGCGCAGAAGCGCTCGACCGCCGCGCGCGCGTCGCCGGTGCCGGACAGCTCGGCCTTGTTCACGACCACGATCTCGGGATGGGCGGCCAGCTCCGGCGAGTACGCGGAGAGCTCGTCGCGGATGGCCTGGTAGTCGGCGAGCGGATGGCGGCCGGTGCTCGGATCGAGATCGATGAGATGGACGAGCAGCCGCGTGCGCTCGACGTGGCGCAGGAAGCGGTGGCCGAGCCCCTTGCCGCTCGCCGCGCCGGGGATGAGGCCGGGCAGATCGGCGATGACGAAGCTCCGATCCTCGCCGGCTCGCACGATGCCGAGCGTGGGCACCAGGGTCGTGAACGGGTAGTCGGCGATCTTGGGCTTGGCCGCCGACAGACGCGAGACCAGCGTCGACTTGCCCGCGTTCGGAAACCCCACCACCCCCACGTCGGCCAGGAGCTTCAGCTCGAGGTGGATCCAGCGCTCCTCCCCTGCTCGCCCCAGATCGGCGCGGCGCGGGGCCCGGTTCGTGGAGGTGGCGAAGCGTGCGTTGCCTCGCCCGCCCCGCGCGCCCTTCGCGACCGTCAGGCGCTGACCGCGCTCGGTCAGGTCGCCGAGCGGCTCACCGCCGTCGCGGTCCGAGACGACCGTGCCGAGCGGCACGCGCAGGATGGTGTCGTCGCCGCTGCGGCCGTGTCGGTTGGCGCCTTCGCCGTGATGGCCCCGCGCCGCGGTGTAGTGGCGCTGGTAGTGAAAGTCCAGGAGCGTGGTGATGGAGGGATCGGCTTCCAGGATGACGCTGCCGCCGTCCCCGCCGTCTCCTCCGTCCGGCCCTCCGCGGGGCACGAACTTCTCACGCCGGAAGCTGACGCACCCGGCGCCGCCGTCGCCCCCCTTGACGAAGACGTCGATCTCATCAACGAACATGGGGTGACTTTAGATGACGGAGACGGCGACCCGGCTCAAGCCGACTGCTGCTGCGCGATGCTGACGTACTTGTCGTCGCCCTTCCGCTCGAATCGGACGTAGCCGTCCGACTTTGCGAACAGCGTGTGATCCACGCCCAGCCCGACGTTGGCCCCCGGCTTGAAGCGCGTGCCGCGCTGGCGCACCAGAATACTGCCGGCGGTGACGAACTGCCCACCGAAGCGCTTCACACCCAGCATCTGGGGGTTGGAGTCGCGACCGTTTCGGGAGCTGCCGACACCCTTCTTGTGTGCCATCGCTCTAGACCTCGATCTTGGTGATGCGCACGGCGGTCATCGTCTGTCGATGGCCGCGGTGCCGCCGGTAGTTCTTGCGCCGCTTGAACTTCACGACCAGGACCTTGTTCTCCTTGCGCTCCGCGACCACCTGTCCCAGCACCTTGGCGGAGGCCAGCGCCTTGGGCTCCACGGTCACCTGCCCTGCGTCGTTGACGAGCAGGACCTCGGTGAACTCGACCGACGCGCCCTTGTCCTTGGCGAGGCGCTCGACCTTGATGACCTGGCCGGGAGCGACCCGGTATTGCTTGCCACCCGTCGCGATGACAGCTTCCATTGCCGCAACCTTTCTATTCGTTGGGTCGATCATGGGTCCGGGTCTCGCGTCGATCGATCATCACTCCCGAGCGTTCATCTGCGTGCGTCCGGCCGGAATGTCACGAGGGCTCATCAGACCACAGGGCCCTCGTGAAAGTCAAGCCGGACGGGAGTTTAGCTCAAACGACCCGCATGTAGTCGGCCAGCTTCTGACGCAAGAACAAGCGCGAGCGGTGCACACGGGACTTCACCGCGGGCAGGCTGATCTGCAGCGTTTCGGCGATCTCGGGATTGGAGAGGCCCTCGACGTCGTGCAGCAGAAAGGCGGTCTTGTAGTCCCCCGGCAGGTCGTCGATCGCCGTCGTCAGCACGTCCCGAAGCTCGGTCTGCAGCGCCGGCTCCTCGGTGCGGGCCGACCAGTCCCGGAGCGGTTCGGCATGCTGGCCGAGCTCGTCGAAGCCGGGAGACGTCGCGTCCCACAAGATCTCGTTCCGCTGCCCCTGGCGGGTCCGCAGCTTCTGGTAGGCCGCGTTCGCGGTGATGCGATAGACCCAGCTGCCGAAGGCCGACTCCCCCTTGAACGTGTCGATCTTGCGCGCCGCCGTCCACAACGCGTCCTGCACCACTTCCTCCGCATCCTGCTCGTTGCTCGTGATACGGATGGCGAGGCGGTAGACCCGATCGCCGTAGGTGGCGATCAAGTCCTCGGCGGCGCTCGGATCCTGCCGACGGAGGCGCTCCACCAGCTCCGCGTCCCGGTCTGGCTTCCGCGGCCCGCTCGCCGTGTCCTGCGGGTGCCCGTTCGTGGCGTGTACCGTCGTCATGCTCATGTCCTGTAGAGCGTGAGGTGCTGCTTCAGCTCCTCGACGCACTTTTCCATGACTGCGATGTCCCGGGTGACCTTGCTCAGGAGGATCGCCCCCTCGAGGCCGGCGACCAGGAATTGGGCCAGACGCGAAGGATCCGCATCGCCTCGAAGATAGCCGCGTCGCCGGCCCCGGAGCAGCGCGTCCGCGAGACGGGTGCGCCAGATGTCGAACAGCTCGGCCAGCCGCTGACGGAAGCCCTCGTGCACGTCCGACAGCTCGCAGGCCAGGTTGCCCATGACGCATCCCCCCACGCAATTGCGCTGTCGCTGCGCCTCCAGCACGCGATCGAGGAACCCGTCGATCTGGGCAATCGGGTCCGCCTCGACGTCCGCGAACGCGGGTCCCAGGCTCCGCTCGACGAACGAGCGGGTCGTGCGGTCGATGATCGCGTACCCCAGGTCCTCCTTGCTCTTGAAGTAGTAATAAAAGTTGCCCTTCCCGACCCCGCTCTCCCGGAGCACGTCGTCCAGCGACGTGGATTGATACCCCTGTACATGCATCAGCCGGGCGGCGGCGTTCAGGATCTGGTCCCTGGTCGCCGCCCCCTTCGTGCTCTTCGTCTCCGACGCCTGTGCCGGGCTCGGGCTCGTCATTCCTCTTCGCTCCTCTGCGAATTTACCGACCAGTCGGTACAAACTCTAGCCGGCGCAGACCCCAGTGTCAAATCTGTCCATTTCTCGAAATATCACAGTGACTTACGAAGACGACAGCGAGAGCATCTTGAGGAGATCGGCGGTGAGGTCGTAGAGCTGGGCACAGCCGGTATTTCCTCCCAGCAGGGTCTGGGCCCGCTTGCGAAGAGCAGCATCCACCGGCAGGCCGAGCAGGGACCGGATCCGACCTTGCGGCTCGGTGCAGATGCCGGCATAGGGCAGCCTCGAGGTGATCGACTCCGCCTCGACGACGAGGCCCCGGTCGAGGTCGACCTCGTAGTGGAGATCGAAACCGTGAACGTTGTCGTGCATGGAGTTGAACAAGTGGAGTCGCGAACCAGTCTGGACGAGCCGGGCGACCTTTTTTCGCCTGAAGACCTTCCGGGCTCCCGGCGGGGGGCAATACA
This sequence comes from Candidatus Methylomirabilota bacterium, assembly GCA_035315345.1. NCBI lineage: Bacteria > Methylomirabilota (SeqCode) > Candidatus Methylomirabilota bacterium. The sequence goes on along the minus strand of DATFYA010000194.1, from coordinate 20,885 downwards.
GATCCGACACCATCGGCGTCGAGACCGACCGGCTCCCGAAGAGCGCGCGCCCGGCCGCGCTGTACGTGAAGCAGGAATCGGGCAGGTCGACCCAGCCCGTCGTATCGAGCCGCCAGCAGGTCAGAGGGTCTGCCGTATCCAGCGCCGCGACGGCCGACCGAGGCATCCGCGTGACCTGCCGGGCCAGGCGGGCCATCTCGATGCTGCCATCGACGAAGAGGAGAGCGCCCGGACGAGAGCCGCACAGCTCGGCGAGGCGACGCGTGAAGCCGCCCACCATCCGAGTCCCGGCCAGGCGCGGGAAGTCGGTCACGAGCCCCGGATCGACGGCTCCGGACAGGGCTTCGGCGCGCGCCGCCCGGATCTCGTAGGTGGGTGACGGCAGGCAGACCGCGCTGACCTGGACGGCCCAGTCCTCGTCGGTCATGCGCACGGTATGGGTGAAGGCGTCGTCGTGGGTATTGTCCACCCACCCCTCCATCACCCGCTCGTAGCGGTCGCGGCCGACGAGCAGCGGGGAGCCGATCACTTGCCGGCGTACTTCCCCGGATCGGCGTCGAACTTGGTCTTACAGCCCACCGCGCAGAAGTAATAGGTCTCGCCCTGGTACGTCGACTGCGCCGCCGCCGTCTTGGGCTCCACGTCCATGTGACACACCGGGTCCTTGGCCATCACGACCTCCTTCACCGCCCGCCGCGGGAGCGGTCGAGCGCAGGCTATTGACCATCATTGCTACGGACAAAGCATACCCGCGGCCGCGGAAACCGGCACGAGGTTGTCGCCGCAGGCCTCGCCGAGGGTTCACGATCCGCGTGACTGCGACGTCGAAGAACGCGCCAGCCGTGCCCAGAGACATCTAGCGGGCGGAGAAGCGCGCGAGGACGTCGAGGAGCTCGTCCATCTTCTTCTGCCGGTCCCGGGCGTTGCCGGCACGCACCGCCTCCACCACGCACGATTCGAGATGATGGCCGAGCAGGAGCTTCCGGACCTGCTCGACCGCTCCCTGCACCGCCGCGAGCTGCAGGAGGATGTCGACGCAGTCCTTGTCCTCCTCGACCATGCGCTGGATGCCCTGGACCTGGCCTTCGATACGCCGCAGCCGACCGAGGGTCTTCGCCTTCACCCGAATATCCATGGTCACGTGCCTGGGATGGGCCGACGTTGCTCGAGCATGCGCAAGACCCAGTAGCCGGCCAGCGCGGCGAGCAGATGCTTGAGCGTGTGTCCGCTCACCAGGCCGGTGACCGAAAAGAACCACCCGTCCAGGAGCTCCGGCCCCTTGGCCAGGGCGTAGGTGGCCGCGGCGACCAGCAGGTCGGCGCTGCGCGTGTAGCGGGGCGGAAGGAGCCAGAGCAGCAGCGGCACGGCCGCGAGCGGATAGAACTGGACGAGCGCATAGAGGCGGAGATCGCCGGCTCCGCGCTGCTCGGTGACGTGCCAGTACCAGACGGAGATGACGGCCAGCGCGACGAGCGGACCCAGGAGCCGGAGGGCCGGACGGACGCCGACCCGGTCGCTGATGGTGGCGTCGAGCAGTCCCATCACGGTGATGGCGAGCGGCAGGCGATCCCACGCCAGCCGCGCGTTGCCGGGCGCCCAGTGGTAGTAGGCGGACCCGAATCCGGTCAGCAGGAGGCCGCCGAAGACGACCACGTAGGGCCAGCGCTCACGGGGATCCCGAAACGCTTGACCGACATCGCGAGCCAGGACGAAGCGGAGACCAAGGCCGCCGACCAGCACGAACGCGGCATTGGACAGCACGTTGAGCGCGTTGGGGACCCCCAGGAAGGCGCGCGCATCGGCCAGATGGTGGTAGGCCGCATCCTGCGGGATCGGCGGCGCGAGGAGCGCCCCTCCCGCGGCCACCACCCCCAGTCCTCCGATCAGCCCGATCGCGGTCCGCCGTTCCACGGCCCGACTATACCCTACCAGGGTACGCATGAAGCGACTCGGCGGCCGCTCGAGCGATGCGGCCGGGAGCGCGATCACACGTCGGGGAACAGGGACGGCTGCGTGCCCGGGGCGGCGGCCGGGCTCCCCGGCGCGGGTGCCGCGGCGGCCCGGCGCGGGCGCCGCGGCGGCCCGGCGCGCTTGGGCTTGCGCGGCTCCCGCTTGGGTCTCGTCCATCCCTTCTGGTGGGCGATCTTGTCGCCCTGCTTGATCACCGTCAGGTCCACCAGGCGGGCCATGGGATGGGTGATGAGATGCAGGTACTTCTGCCAGTAGCGAGGAGAATACGCCCATGTCTTCATCTGGTCGACCGCCAGGGTCAGGGCCGAGCGGTCGCCCTTGGTCGCCGCCTGCCGGAGCTGGCTCAGGATCGCGGCCCGGCTGATTCGCGACGGGCGGGTCACTTGACGGTCACGTCGTACTGCTCACGATGGTACGAAGCGACCGCCTGCACCGAGATCTTTCGGCTCAGGAGGGCCTGGAGCCGCTCGATGCCATCGCGCTGGCTCGATTCCAGGTGATGCGCCATCTCGGGATGGACCCGGATCACCACGTCGCGGCCGTTGCCCTCACCCGCCCCGGCCTGGATCTTCCGGAAGATCTCGGCGGCCAGGGTCGCGTCGGACTTGACCACGCCGCTACCCTTGCAGGTCGGGCACGGGGCGCAGAACAGCGATTGGAGGCTCTGCCGGACACGCTTGCGAGTCATCTCGACCAGGCCCAGCTCCGAGATCTCCAGCACGTTGGAGCGGGCCTTGTCGTCGGCGAGCACCTTCTTCAGCGCCTTGAACACCTGGTCCCGGTGCTCAGAACGCTCCATGTCGATGAAATCGATGATGATGATCCCGCCGAGATCGCGCAGCCGGATCTGCCGCACCACCTCGGTCACCGCCTCGAGGTTGATCTTGAGGATGGTCTCCTCGAGATCGCGCTTGCCCACGTACTTGCCGGTGTTGACGTCGATGGCGACGAGCGCCTCGGTGTGATCGATCACGATGTAGCCGCCCGACTTCAGCCACACGCGCCGGCGCAGCGCCCGGTCGATCTCGCGCTCGATACCGGTGGCCTCGAAGATCGGAGCGTCCTTCTCCCACCGCTTCACACGCGGAGCCAGCTGGGGCACCAGCGACGTGGCGAACTGCAGGCACTTGTCGTAGGCCGCCTCGCTGTCGACCAGGAACTCGTCCACCTCCGGCGAGAACAGGTCGCGCACCACCCGGAAGGTGACGTCCATCTCCTCGTGCAGGAGAGAAGGCGCCTGGGCCGACTCGAAGCGCGACTGCACCTGCCCCCAGAGACGGCTCAGGAAGCCGATGTCCGCGATGAGGTCCTCCTGCCCCTTGCCCTCGGCGACCGTTCTCACGATGAAGCCGCCTGGCGGGGGCGGCAGATCCCGGACGATGGCGCGCAGCCGATCACGCTCGAGGTCGTCATGGATCCGGCGGGAGACTCCGACGTGCCGTGCCTGAGGCATGTAGACGATGTAGCGCCCGGGAATGGACACGAAGGAGGTGACGCGGGCCCCCTTGGTGCCCAGCGGCTCCTTGGAGACCTGCACCAGGACCTCCTGGCCCTTGCGCAGCATCTCCTCGATCGGGGCCAGCGCCTCCCGTCGGGGCTCGGGCTCGGCGTCTCCCACGTCCACGTCCGCGGTCACGTCCTCCGCATCGGGCGCGTGCTCCTCCACGCCCAGGTTGGCGGTGTAGTCACCCGCGTAGAGAAAGGCGTCCTTGGAGAGGCCGATGTCGACGAAGGCGGCCTGCATGCCCGGAAGCACGTTGGTGACGACGCCCTTGTAGACATTGCCGACGATGGAGCGTCGATCCGCCCGCTCCACGTACAACTCGGTGAGGAGATTTCCGTCCTGAACGGCGAGACGCGTTTCGGTCACACCGGCGTTGACGACGATGCGCTTTCCCACGGTCGACCTCGATCCGGGGGCTCACGGGGAGACCCGGCCAGCAGTTCTGCGGTTATTGGAACTGCCGCATTCGGATCGAGAGCAGAAGCCCCAGGGCCGTCAACGAGACCACCATCGAGGAGCCGCCGTAGCTCATCAACGGCAGCGGGATCCCCACGATGGGGAGCAGACCCGTCACCATCCCGATGTTGATCAGGATCTGCGACGCGAATACCGTCGTCACTCCGAGGGCCAGGATGCGGCCCTTCGCCTCGCGAGTGCCGGCCGCGATCTCGAACCCCCGCAAGACCAGGAGCGCGTAGGCCACGATCAGCACCAGACAGCCGAGAAACCCCCACATCTCCGCGAACACGGCAAAAATGAAATCCGTATGCCGCTCCGGGAGAAAGGCGAGGCGGCTCTGCGTCGCGCCGCCGACTCCCTTCCCCAGGAGCTGGCCCGAACCAATGGCGATCTTCGCCTGAATGACATTGTAGGCCGTTCCGAGCGGATCGCGGAACGGATCGAGGTACACGAGCAGCCGGTCGCGCTGGTAGGGCTTGAGGACGAGCCAGCCCAACGGCATGAGGGCGACCCCGGCCAGGACCAACCCTCCCAGCACCTTGAGCCGGACCCCGAGACCCACCAGGATGGCACCCAGCACCGGGACCAGGCAGAGGGCCGTCCCCAGGTCCGGCTGACGGACCACCAGGAGGAACGGCACTCCCAGGAGCACGAAGGTCCCGATCAGAGCGGCGCGCGAGAGTCGCTCCCCGCGCCCGGAGGTGAGCGCCCAGGCCAGCGTGATCACGAAGATGAGCTTGAACACCTCCGACGGCTGAACGGTCAGAGGCCCGAGATGGATCCAGCGCCGGGCTCCCGAGACGGTGCGGCCCAGCACGAACACCGAGAGCAGCAAGCCGAGCCCAACCACGTAGAGGGCGGGGGCGAACCGGACCAGATTGCGGTAGTCGACGCTCACCACCACGAGGAGGCCGACGAGCCCGACTCCCACCCAGGACAGCTGCCGCCACACGAGGGCGGAGATGCCGCGGCCGGGATTGAGGCTCCAGAGGCAGACGACGCTGAGACCGATGATGAAGAAGGCGGCGCCCAGCAACGGCCAATCGACGTTCTGGAGGAGGCGCCGGTCGAGCCGGAGCATCAACCGGACTCGCCGAACGTCACCTGGGCAACCTTCTGGAGGAAGATCGCTTCGTAGATCTGGCGGGCGATCGGAGCGGCCACCTGTCCACCCTTGCCGCCCCGCTCGACCAGAACCACCACGACGTACTGCGGATCCGCGGCGGGCGCGAACGAGGCGAACCACGCGTGGTCCTGCCCCTTGGACGAGTCACTCTTGGCGATGGTCTGGGCGGTACCGGTCTTCCCCGCGATGTCCACGCCGGGCACGCGGGCCAGCGCGCCGGTGCCGTCCTTGACGACCGCGGCCAGCGCATGGCGCAGGAACGCCCACACCACCGGCGACAGCTCCACGCGCTCCGTCATCTTGCTGGACGCGCTGTAGGCGAGGCTGCCATCCGCCCGCTCCACCCGCTGGACGAGCCGCGGCTTCCAGAGGATACCTCCGTTGGCGACGGCCGCCATCATGCGCGCGATCTGCAGCGGCGTCACCAGCAACTGACCCTGCCCGATCGACATGTTCACGGTATCGCCAGCCTGCCACGGGCGCTTGAGGCGGGCCCGCTGGCTCGGCGTGAACGGCACGAGGCCGAAGCGCTCGCCTCCGAGATCGATGCCGGTGGGCGCCCCGAGACCGAAGGCGTGGGCATAGCGGGCCATGGTCTCGCCGCCCACCTTGAGCCCGGCCTGGTAGAAGAAGATGTCGCACGACTGCGCGATGGCGCCATTCATGTCGAGGTGGCCGTGCCCGCCCGGCTTCCAGTCCTTGAAGGTCCAGTTGCCGAGGTTGAACTCGCCGTTACAGTAGATACGGTCCATCGGGGTGAGCGATCCTTCCTGGAGCCCGGCCGCGGCCACGATGATCTTGAATACCGAGGCCGGCGGGTACTGGCCCTGCAGCGCCCGGTTCATGAGCGGAGTCATCGGATCGCGCACCAGCCGCAACCACTCGTCCCGCTCCACGTTTCCGGTGAGGCGATCGAGCGGAAACGCCGGGCTCGACGTCATGGCGAGCACGTCACCGTTCCGCGGGTCCATCACGATCACCGAGCCCGCCTTGCCCGCCATCGCCTGCTCGGCCGCTTCCTGGATCCGCCGGTCGATCGTGGTGATGACCTGGGCGCCCGGGTCCGGTTCCTCGCGGCGCATCACCTGGACCGGCCGGCCGTACGCGTCGACCTCGATGCGCTCTCCCCCGTCCCGACCGCGCAGGTACTCGTCCAGGAGCCGCTCCAGCCCGGACTGTCCGATCATGTCCCCGCGACGGTAGCGGCCCTGTTTCATCTGCTCGTCGCTCACCTCGCGGACGTATCCGAGCAGGTGCGCCGCGAAGGTGCTGGTGGGATACGTCCGCTGGGGCTCGACTTCCACGATGACGCCGGGCAGCTCGAGCTTGCGCTCCTCGACCTTGGTGACGTCCTCCAGGGTCAGCCCGCGTCGGACCCGCACCGGACGGATCGAGTCCGGCGCCACGCGCTCGAGCGCATCCATCAGCTCGCCCGCCGGGATCTTCAGCAACACGGAGAGCCGGGCTACGACCGAGTCGCGGTCCTCGAGCTCTCGGGGGATCACCGACAGGGTGAAGGCCGGTCGGTTGTCCACGAGGGCGAGCCCGTTGCGGTCGAACAGGATGCCGCGCGGAGCGGCCACCGGGCGGATCCGGATCCGGTTCTTCTCCGACAGCTCGTGCATCCGTCCGCCCTCCAGCACCTGGAGGTACCAGAGCTGGCCCATCAGGGCGAGGAACCCCAGGGAGCAGACGATGGCCAGGGCCAGGATCCGGCGGCCCCACGCCTCGCGCCGATTGGGCGGCACCGACTTCAGCTCCACGAGCGTCTCCGCATCAATTCGACACCGGCCTCGGCGAGGATGCACAGCGTGCCGATGAAGCCGTTGAACAGGGCCTGGGGCAGGATCACGTGGAGCATCAGGTCGCCGAAGGCCGCCGGATAGTGGAACATCTGCAGGAGCAGGAACCGCCCGACGCCTTCCACCACGCTGAGCAGCACGAGCCCGGGCACCTGCACGAGCGGATTGCTGACCCAGAACCGGCCCACGAGCAGGCCCATGCCGAAGCCGGCCATTCCCTTGGTCAGCGCCTGCACGCCCACGAGCCCGCCCCCGGTCGCATCCTGCATGAGGCCGGCCACGAAGCCAGCCAGACATCCCGACTCCGGGCCATAGCGGAGGGCGATCAGCACGGTCAGGATCAGCGGCACGTCGGGCGTGATCCCTCCGAGGCCGGCCACCGCGACCACCGTCGACTGCAAGACCCCGCCGCCGATCGTCACGAGCAGCAAGAGCAGACGTACCATGCTCATCCGTCCGTCGGAAAGAGCGCGGCGAGATCCTGCGGCGTCTGGCCGGTCAGGAGGAGGACCTCCTCGACGCGCGAGAAGTCCACCGCCGGCGCCAGCACCGCGAAGTGGAAGAGCGCTGATCCCTTGTCCTCGATCTTCACCACGCGTCCGACCGGCAGGCCCTTGGGGAACAAGGTTCCGAGCCCCGAGGTCACCACCAGATCGCCCGGCGCGACGCTCGACCCGTCGCGGGCCATGAATTTGAAGCGCACCGTGCCGCCTGCGTCACCTTCCACGAGCCCGGCGGTGCGGGTGCGCAGCACCACCGCGCCGACCGTGGAGGCGGGGTCGTTGAGCAGCTGGATGACCGCGGCACCCCGATGCACCTGCACCACGCGACCGACCAGGCCGTCGGGCACGATCACCGGGGTCTGCTGCGCGATACCGTCCCCGCGACCGCGGTTCACGGTCAGCGAGCGAACCCAGCCGCCCGCCTCGCGGCCGATGACCTCGCCGGCGAGGGTGGCAAGCGGCAGGCGACTCTTCAGCGCGAGCAGCCGTCGGAGCCGGGCGTTCTCCTCGCGCGTCTCGCCGGCCTGGAGCGACATCACGCGCAGTTGCTCGTTCTCGCCCCGGAGAACGGTGTTCTCGCGCCGGGCCGCCTTCCAGTCGATGTAGTTGGCCCAGAAGCCGAGCGCCCCTCGATGGATGCGAACCAGCAGGCTCTGAACGGGAGTGACCGCGATCGCCACCAGCTCTCCGGCCCGGCCGGTGCCGCCCCCGCGCGTCTGCACGGTGAGCAACAGTAGGGACACGAGCAGCACCGCGAGCAGGATCCCGTATCTGCGAAATCTCACCGCTCCGTCACCTCAACGGCTGATCGGCGCTGGAAATCCGGCCCGGGGCCGGCGTTCAGGCGGGGATCGCCACCTTCTTGAGAAGCTCGAGCTCGTCCAGCACCTTGCCGGTGCCGAGCGCCACGCAGGACAGCGGATCGTCGCCGACGGTGATGGGCAGGTCCGTCTCCTGCCGCAGGAGCAGGTCCAGGCCGCGAAGGAGCGCGCCGCCACCGGTGAGCACGATGCCCTTGTCCACGATGTCGGCCGCGAGCTCGGGCGGAGTCCGCTCGAGGCAGGTCCGCACCGTGTCGACGATCGCCATCACCGGCTCCCGCAGGGCCTCCCGGATCTCCTCGTCGGTCACCACGATGGTCTTCGGGATCCCGTCGATGAGATCGCGCCCCTTCACCTCCATCGTCATCCGCTCGCCGCCCATGGGGTAGGCCGAGCCCAGCTTGATCTTGATCTCCTCCGCCCGCCGTTCGCCCACGAGCAGGTTGTAGTGTTTCTTGATGTACTGCACGATCGCTTCGTCCATCTCGTCGCCCGCGATGCGGACCGACTTGGAGTAGACGATGCCGGACAGCGAGATCACCGCGACCTCGGTGGTGCCGCCGCCCATGTCCACGATCATGTTGCCGCCCGGCTCCTGAATGGGCAGCCCGGCTCCGATCGCGGCCGCCATCGGCTCCTCGATCAGGTACACCTCACGCGCCCCGGCTTGCATCGCGGAGTCGCGCACCGCGCGCTTCTCGACCTGAGTGATCCCGGATGGCACCCCGATGACGATGCGCGGATGCACAAGCGTCCGACGCCGATGCACCTTGTTGATGAAGTAATGCAGCATCTTTTCGGTGACGTCGAAGTCGGCGATCACGCCGTCCTTCAGGGGCCGGATGGCCGTGATGTTGCCCGGAGTACGCCCGAGCATGGCCTTGGCCTCGTGTCCCACCGCGAGCACCGAATGGTCAGCCTGGTGGATGGCGACGATGGAGGGCTCGTTCATGACGATGCCCTCGCCCCGGACGTAGACGAGCGTGTTGGCCGTGCCCAGGTCGATGGCGAGATCGTTCGAAAACAGCCCGGCGAGAAGGCTAATCAGCATAGGCCACCCTGTCTGGAATCGAATGTTTGGGACGCGATCGAACTCACGGCTGAGTCTAGCACCGCGAATTTTTCTCAACAACGAAAACCTAGGCTTTTCCACAACATGGACGGCACGCAGCCTCGACGGAGCCGCGATGGACGTGGCTGCGAAGTCGGCGGCTGAAACCGGCCGGATTCCGGAGGGTTAGGACGGGCTGGTCCGAGAGGCCGAGAGACCCGGCAAGACCTCGCGTTGGTACAGTCGCATCGCGTCACGGATCACCCGCTCGGCGTCGGGACGTCCCCGCATGTCCTCGACGTCGACCGCCTTGTTCTCCAGCACCTTGTAGTCGAGGAAGAATCGCTGGATCTCTTTGAGCCGATGCGGGGGCAGCTCCCCGGAATCCCGGTAGTGCGCGTACTCGGGATCGTCGACGTGCACAGCGATGATCTTGTCGTCGGATCCCTTGTCGTCACTCATGGTGAGGACGCCGATGGCGCGGGCGCGTAGGATGCAGAGCGGGACGACCGGCTCCTGGCCGAGTACGAGCACGTCGAGCGGGTCGCCGTCCCCGCAATAGGTCCGCGGCAGGAACCCGTAGTTGGCCGGATAGTGCACCGCCGAGTGGAGGACGCGATCCAGCCAGAGCAATCCAGTCCGCTTGTCGAGCTCGTACTTGACCTTGGAGCCTTTCGGGATCTCGATCACGCAGCGGAAGTGCTGCTCGATGGCGTCACCGAGTTCGACGTCGTGCCACGGATTCACGGAAGCAAGTATAGTCCGTCGCCCCCGGGCGATCGCGGGGCCGATCGAGATATCCTTGACACCCGGCCGAGCTTCCGCTAAGCTCCGGTCCAGGTTGTAGGTTCACTCGGTAGACGGGTACATTGCGTTCGAAGCCAACGCCGCGAGGACCTCAAGTCCCGCGGCGTTTTTGTTTGTCCTCCGCTTCAGGAGGACACCCCCGTCATGGTGACGGGGAATCACCGAGGCGCTCGGCGCCTCACGGAAAGAGGTCAGTAGATGGCTCAGGGTAACGTGAAGTGGTTCAACGATGCGAAGGGGTATGGTTTCATCTCACAGGAGGATGGCGAGGACGTGTTCGTGCATTTCAGCGCCATTCAGGCCCAGGGCTTCAAGAGCCTGGCCGAGGGCGATCGAGTCGAGTTCGAGGTAACCCGGGGTCCCAAGGGCCTGCAGGCCTCGAACGTCCGCAAGGTCTAGCACTGAGAGGCGCCGGGCCCCGGCTAGCCGGGGCCCGGTCCGCTCCCCCACCCGTAGCGGTCCGATCCTTCGCGCCACCGATACAATCGGTCTTGACACTCGTTTCACACCTTTGCTAACCTGCGCGCGATTTCAGGCACCCTGAAACACTGTTCCGGTACGTGAACGAGCCTCGGTCCCAGGGAATGGCGGCGTCGCGAGGGCTTCGGTCCTCGACGGCGCCTTTTTTGTTCTCCCCTTCCGGGGGGAAACCCCAGCAGCCATGGTGGCTCGGGGCTTAAAGGGCGGCCCACCCCCGCCCAAGGAGAGAGGGAACAGACGTATGGCACAGGGCACGGTCAAGTGGTTCAACGACGCAAAGGGTTACGGTTTCATCCAGGTCGAGGGCGGAGAGGATGTCTTCGTCCACTACAGCGCCATCCAGGCCCAGGGCTTCAAGAGCTTGGCCGAGGGCGACAAGGTCGAGTTCGAGGTAACGAAGGGGCCGAAGGGCCTGCAGGCTTCCAACGTCCGGAAGTCGGCGTAGGCGTCGCCGACCACTTGACGGCCCGCCGGGGTGCCCGGCGGGCCGTTACTTTTTCCAAGCGCGCAGACAAGAAAAAGCCCCGACGGACGCTGCGGCGGCATCGCGATTTCTTCTCTGCCGAACCGCCCCGCTGGTGAAGAGCGGGTCCGTCGGGGCCGGTGGTTCCTGGATCCTCCAGGGCCACCTGCAACCACTATAGCCGGGCCTTAGGAGGCGACCACCTCACAGATCACCGTAGGGGTACACATCGGCTGGATCACCTCCCTTTCTCGGCGCGGCCCGCATTCAGGGCCCAGGACCCACTCACCTTGCCGCGGACGCCGACTCCCGCCGCAAGGCTCGGTCACGCTGCTTCCGGCGGAATTACCGGAAGGGAACGCTCGAAGGAGCCTGTGTGAGCTCCGACCGATTTTAGGGGTCATCGTACATGAGCGCGAGCGACCGGGAAAGCAATTTTCACTTCACCGTGATCCGCCCCGCATTTTTCTCCAGAACACCCTTCCCGATTCCGTCCACTTTCTCGAGCTCCTGGGCCTTCTTGAACGGCCCGTGGGCTTCGCGATATTCGATGATCTTCTGCGCGCCTCCCGGGCCCACGCCGGCGAGCTTCATGAGCTCGGTCTTCGACGCCTCGTTGATGTTGACCTTCACGTCCTTGCCGTCGACCTTGACCTTGGTCGGCTTGTCCGGCTTGTCCTCGGCCATCGCGGCTCCGCCAGTCAGGCACCAGATCGCCACCGCCACCACACCCAGCCAACGCGTCACCATGTCTGCTCCTCCTCGGATCGAGATGAAATTGGTGACGCGATTGCACGCCGGAGCGCGCGACCGGTCAATGCCGAGAATTTCAGACGGAGCGGTGTATCTAGCGGTCCGCGGGAGGCTCGAGCTGATCGAGGTAGGCTTGCCACTCCCAGGCGAGCAGCGATTGCTTCCGGGTGTTGCAGTCCTTGCACGCGGGCACCATGTTGGCGCGGATCGAGCGGCCGCCGCGCACGAGCGGCACGACGTGATCGAGGGTCAACGCCTTGGCGCCCACCGCGCGTCGGCAGTAGTGGCAGAGACCGGTCGCGATACGCCGACGCCACCACGAAGTCTGACGCAGCTCGCGCGCGCGGACCTTCTCGCGACGGAGCGCGTCGTCGTCGACCTCTCGCACGTAGCGGTCCTCGCTCACCGGTCGTCTCCCGACACCGTCGACAACCGCAGGGACAGCTCCTCCCACTCCTTCATGAGCCAGGCGACCCGCTCCTCGGTGTCCTTGCGCGCCTGGGCGATGTCGCGAGCGCGCTGGCCGTCGCGATAGAGATCCGGGTCCGCCAGGGCCAGGCCGATCTCCTGCAGCCGCGCCTCCATCTCGTGGATCTGAGTCTCCACCGCCCCGAGCCGGACCTTGATCGACTTGATCTCGCGATCGAGGCCCTTGCTCTTCTTGCGCGTGGAGTCCTCCGCCTCCTTCTTTGAGCCTTTCATCTGCGGGGGCCCGGAAATGGCCCCCGCACCCCCGGCCGCGGACGCTCCGGGTCGAGGCGATTCGCGTGGATCGGACGCGTGGGGCGCGGTTGCAGTCGGCTGGCCGCCGCGGGCCGGATCGCGAGTCGTCTTGGGTGCGGCGGCCGGGGCCTCGGCGGGGGCCGTCTTGCGGGCGAGGTAGTCGTCGTAACTGCCGAGATAGGTGGCGAGGTGGCCGCGGTCCACCTCGACGACCTGGGTCGCGATGCGATTGATGAAGTACCGATCGTGGGAGATGAACACGATGGTGCCGGTGAACCCGGAGAGCGCCTCCTCGAGCACCTCCTTGGAGGCGAGGTCCAGATGGTTCGTCGGCTCGTCCATGCAGAGAAGCGCGGCGGGCCGCGCGAGCATCTTGGCCAGCGCCAGTCGCGCCTTCTCGCCGCCGGACAGGACCGCGACCTTCTTCTCGACGGTGTCGCCGCTGAACAGAAAGCTGCCAAGGATCGTGCGCAGCCGCGCGATCGGCGCTTCCGGCGCCGTCTGCTCCAGCTCCTCCAGCACCGTCCGGGTCGGGTCGAGCGCGTCGAGCTGATGCTGAGCGTAGTACTGCACCTCCACGTGGGATCCCAGCACGCGCTCCCCCGCGTCGAAGGGCAGCGCTCCCGCGAGCATCTTCAGGAGCGTGGACTTGCCGGCTCCGTTCACGCCGACCAGCGCGACCCGATCGCCGCGCTCCACCAGGAAATCCACGCCGGAGTACACCACGTTGTCGCCGTACGCCTTGCGCACGCCGGCGAGCCGCCCGACCATCCGTCCGGTGCGCGGCGGCTGCGGGAAGGAGAAATGGATGCGGCGCGCGGACGCGTCGGTCTCGACGCGCTCCATGCGATCGAGCATCTTGACCCGGCTCTGGACCTGCCGGGCCTTGCTCGCCTTGTACCGGAACCGGTCGATGAAGCGCTCGATCTCGGCCACCCGCTTGGCCTGGTTGCGGGCCTGCGCCTCCCGCAGCGCCTGCCGGGCTTCGCGCTCCACCAGGAAGTCGTCGTAGTCGCCGTGGTAGAGCGTGACTCCCCCGTTGCCCAGGTCGGCGATGGCGGTGACCATCCGGTTCAGGAAATAGCGATCGTGCGAGACGATGACCACGCTGCCCTCGTAGGCGGCGAGGAAATTCTCGAGCCACTGCAGCGACTCGAGGTCCAGATGGTTGGTGGGCTCGTCGAGCAGCAGCAGGTCGGGACGCAGCAGGAGCAGCCGCGCCAGCGCCGCCCGCATGCGCCATCCTCCGGAGTACTCGGCGAGCGGCCGGTGCACCGACTCCGGCCCGAAGCCGAGCCCGCCGAGGATGATCTTCGCCTCCGCCTCCAGTCGATAGCCGCCGAGCGCCTCGAACCGGTGCTGGACTTCCCCGTAGGTTTCGAGCAGCCCCGAGTCGACGGTCGGCCCGGCCATGCGGGATGCGAGGGTCTCGAGCTCGGCCTCGAGGCGCCAGACCGCCTCGAAGCCGGAGAGGGCCTCGGCCAGCACGGTGCGATCTTCCCCGGTCGTGACTTCCTGGGGAAGGTAGCCGACCGTCACTCCGGTATCGCGATGGACCCGGCCCTCGTCGGGCTCTTCGATCGATGCGAGAATCCGGCAGATGGTGGTCTTGCCCGCCCCGTTCGGCCCGACGAGCCCGATGCGCTCGCCGCGGCCGATCCGCCAGGTGCAGTCGCGCAGGAGCTCCTGGCCGCCGTAGCTCTTGGAGACCGCGTCGAGTCCGATCATGACCGCCGGCGCACTCCTGCCGTGCGCCTCACCCCATCGTCTGCACGCGGTCGGGCGCGATCTTGTAGATGACGCGCACCTCGCCGGGCTGACGGTAGGGATACTTGTCCTGGCCGAGGTATTTCTTGGCCAGCGAATCGATATGCGCATCCGCCCCGGACTCGGTGATATCGGCCACGCGGCCCCGGACCTGCAGATACCGATACGGATTGTCGGGGTCCGCGATCGCCAGGGCCACCGCCGGGTTCCGGCGCAGGTTCCGGTCCTTCACGCGTCCCTTCGCGGTGTTGAAGCGGATGTGGGTCCCATCGTAGTCCACCCACACCGGGGTCACCTGCGGCGTGCCGTCTCCGTTCACGGTCGCGATGTTGGCGAAGGCCTTCTTGCCCAGGATGTCCTTGTACTTGTCGGGAATGCCCGCCATAGCCGTTCTCCTTTTGTCTCGTCGAGCGATCGCTCGGTCTCAGCCCGGCCTTCCGGGCCCGCTATCGGTCAGCATACTCGCCCGCGCCTCGGCGAGCCCGCGCATCGCCAGGAGCAGACGCACCAGACATTGCTGCACGAGCTGAGCGTCCTGCGCGGTCGGATCCGCCATCCACTGCCTCGCCCACTCCCGGTTCTCCGCCTGCAGCCCGAGGGTCGGCGACAGGGCCTGCAGTCGCAGGAGCAAGTCGTCGGCGGGCAGTCCGGAGGCGCGGAGCCGGGCGACCACCGCGCCACGGACCGCCGCGTTCCACACGCCGGTCAGCGCTTCCAGCAGCGCCCCGTAGCAGGGGCTCTCGGGTCGCTCCTTGAGATGCTCGATGACCACGCCAAGGAGCGGATGAGCCATCGGCTCGCCCTGCTCGTCGACCGCGACCAGTCCGGCGAGCAGCGGGTCCCGGGCCAGATCGGGCATGCGCTCGAGCAGTTCCATCAGGTCGGCGATGGAAACGGCCGGCAGACCGGCCAGTCGCTCGAGCAGCGGAAGATCGGAGCCGCCGCTCATGAGCTCGAAGGGGTGACCCCCTCCCCACGCACGGCGAGATCGCGAGCCTGCCCCCCCGGGACGAGAAACGCCGACACCATGGCCATGATGGCGAAGACGAGGCCCACCACGAAGACGGCCCCGACCGCATGGGCCAGGGCGGGTCGCATCTGCTCCAGCAGGTCGCCGCCCAGCGCGCCACGGGTCACGGGATTCACCACCAGATCGGGATGCGAGGCGAGGAACCGCAGCTGCTCCTGCAGTCCCGCGGGCGCGGTGGCCACCACCTCCGCGAGCCCGCGCTCGAGCCGGTGGGTCATCGCCGCGCCCATGACTGCCACGCCCACCGCGCCGCCGATGGTGCGAAAGAACGTGGTCAGCGACGTGGCCGAGCCCAGTAGCGAGCGCGGCACCGCGCTCTGCACCGCGATCAGCATCGGCACGAAGACGAGGCCCATGCCGATCCCGGCCAGGGTGATGTCGCGCGCGGCACTCAGACGGGTCAGCGACCCGTTCCAGCTGGAGAGGAGCACGAAGGCCAGCACGAGCATCCCCATGCCGGCGAGGACCACCCGCCGATAGCCGATCCGGAGGACGAGGCGCGCGGCCAGGACCGAGAACACGACCCAGCCCAACACGAAGGGCATCAACACCCATCCGGCCTGCGTGGCGGTGCTGCCCACCACCGCCTGCAGGTAGAGGGGGACGTACGTGATGGCGCCGAACATCGCCATGCCGGACAGGAGACCGGTCACGGCGGCGGCGCGCACGATCGGGTTCCGGAACAACCCAAGCGGAATGACCGGCTCGACGGCGCGGCGCTCGATGACGACGAAGGCGATCAGGAGCGCACCCGAGAGCGCGAGCAGGCCCACCCCGACGGGACGCATCCACGGCTCGCTGCCGCCCGCCTCGAGCAGGCCGACCAGGAAGCTCGAGATGGCGGCCACGAAGACGGTCATGCCGACCAGGTCGAAGGCGGTGCGGGCGCGGATGCGGACCTCGTCACGCAGGCCGGCAGCGATCGCGGCCGCCGCGAGCAGTCCGACCGGAATGTTGACGTAGAACACCCACCGCCACGAGACGCGGTCGGTCAACACCCCGCCGATCAGCGGCCCCACCAGCGAGGCCACCCCCCAGACGCTCGAGAAGTAGCCTTGCATCTTCGCGCGGCGCTCCATCCCGTAGAGGTCGCCGACGATGGTCATGCCGATGGTGATCAGCGAGCCCGCGCCGATGCCTTGCAAGGCGCGGAACGCGATGAGCTGCCCCATGCTCTGCGACAACCCGGCCAGCGCGGAGCCGACCAGGAACACTGCGAGCCCGGTCAGGTACGCGGGGCGACGGCCCAGATGGTCGGCGAGCCGCCCCCAGATCGGCATCGACACGGTCGAGGTCAGCAGGAACGCGGAGAAGGTCCAGGAATAGATGCGAATGCCGCCGAGGCTCGCGATCACGGTGGGCATGGCGGTCGCCACCACCGTCGATTCCATCGCGGCCAGGAACATGGCGGCCATGACCCCGGCCAGCACCACCGCGCGCCGGGCCGGCGTGGTCTCGATCAGGGTGGCCATCAGTGCCCGCCGGTGCAGCCGGCGCAGCGGCAGAGCGCGCGGAGCGCCGCGTACGGGTAGAGGCTCTCGCGCCCGTCCGTCCACGACACGCGCAGCCCTTCCGGCTGCTTGGTGATCGCTCGGGGCCACGTCATCTCCTGGGTGAGCGCAATCTCGTCGGCGACGCCGCCCTCCGGATCGTCCCGTCGCAGGCGGTCGAACGGATAGATGCTCCCGTGGCTGTCCGCCCAGGTCACGCCGATCGCGTAGCGTCCGACCAGGTGGACGTCCTTCGGCTGTGTCGGGTCCGGCTGTCCCACGATCGGCAAGAACTTGCCGAGCGGCGTCACGCGCCACCTCCCGCCGCGGCCGCCGTCGCCAGCCGTCGACCGGCCAGCAGGTAGTGCACCGCCAGGTTCTGATGGTCGCCCCAGCGCGCGGAGCGACGACGAATGGCCTCCTCGGAGAGGAGGCGGCCGCGGCCGTAGAAGTGCTCGAAGGCCCGACGCACGCCCAGGTCGCCGGCGGGACAGACGTCGCCGCGGCCCAGGGCGCGGGCCAGAAACCACTCGGCGCTCCATCGTCCGAACCCGCGCACCGCGGTCAACCGTTCGATCACCTCGTCGTTGGACCGCCCGCGCAGCGCGTCGAGATCCAGCTCCCCGCTCACGATGTGGCGGGCGAGCCCCACGATGTACTCCGCCTTGCGGGTGGTCAGCTGCAGGCGGCGCAGCTCCTCGACGGTCGCGCGCGCGAGCGTCGTCGGCTCCGGGAACGAGTACACCGCCTCGCCGCCGATCAGCAGCGGCTCGCCGAAGCGTCGGACGAGCCGGGCCCGCACCGTGAACGCGAACGTCAGGTTGACCTGCTGGGCGCACACCGACCCGATCAGCATCTCGAAGGCCCCCGGTGACAGCGTCGGGCGCAACCCGCGGAGCCGCGTGGTGAGGCCACCGAGCATGGCATCGCCGGCAGCCGCCGCATAGAACGGAGCCAGGGCGAGGTCCAGGCCGCACAGGTGTCGCACCTCGGCCACCGCCGCGTCCACCAGCGCGGCGCGGCGCGCCCCGGGAACCGAGACGGTCAAGCGGGGAGCGTGGACGTCGTCGCTCCAGCGCAGCTCGTAGCCGCGCCAGCGGCCTTCCCACTTGATGGCACGTCGGAATACGCCGTCGGAGAGCCGATTGACCGGGTCTTCACCCCAGAGACGGTACCGCGACAGCGTTCCGGCGACGTCCAGAGGACCCGGAACGACGAAACGTGCGTCCATGACGGCGCCACAGTGTACCAGACGCTACCGGGATGCGGGACGCGAGGTGCGGACGCCGGCCGCTCAGTGCCGGATGTCGAAGTAGATCGGTCCGGACGGAACCGGCGCCGCGCCGTTGAGGCGCTTGACGCAGAAGTTGAACTCGACCAGGTCGCTCACGAACGGATCGATGAGGGCCCGCGCGTTGACGTCGTGCGGAATCGGCATGAGCAGATGATCGAGCCCGGCCTCGTGCAGGGTCGCCGCGATCGCCGAGAAGGCGCGGAACCCGCCTCGGCCCTTCAGGGTCACGTCGTAGGCCTTCACCGCGCGGACACTTCCCGGATCGAGGCCGCGCCGCGCCCGGTCGTCCCACAGGGAGAGCCAGGCGTTGCCGCCCGGGCCGAAGGCGGTCAGGCTGCCCATGTAAGGCCCGCGGGGATACGGCTGGAACAGCTCGGACACGAGATAGCGCGGAACGAAATTGTGGAGGAACACCTCGCCGAAGCGCCACGCCGCGTGAGCGCGGTCGCCGAGGGCGTCCACCTTGCGGATGTGCACTTCGGGATCCGGGGCGAAGCGGGCCAGGTCGAGCACGAGGTAGTCGAACCGGGCGATCGGCTCCCAGCCCAGCGAGGTCACCATTTTCATCGAGGCCACGTTGGTGACCCCGATCAGGCCGGTGACGTACGGCGCCCCCTCGCTCTCGAGCCAATCGGCGGCCGCCCGCATCATCATCGAGCCGACGCCGCGCGTGCGCTGCCCCGGATTGACGCGCACGTTGAAGATATAGCCGGCCGAGCAGGGGCGGCCGGCCACTCGCACCGGGGTCAGGGCCGCGCACAGCACGCCGACGATCTGGTCTTCCTGCTGGGCCACGATGGTACGGCAGCGGTTGTACGCGGCGGTACGGGCGAAGAAGTTGCGCCGGGCCTGGATCAGGGCGGCCCCGGCGTCGGGGGACGCGCCATCCAGCGACTGCAGCGCATCATGGTCGGTGACCGTGGCGTCTCGCAGCAGGAGATCCGCGGTCTGAAGGGCCGGAGGCGCGCTCATGATACCCGGGCAAGGATACTCCGGATTTCGCCGTCTGCAAGTCTTGCGTGGCCCCCCTCCCCCGGGGCCCTACTGGTACCGCATGAGGTGGTAGGGCACGTCGGTGACCACGACATTTCGTCGAAACAGCAAGGCCCCCTTGATCAGGAGGGCGGTCTGGTTGTGCAGCAGCTGCTGCCACCACCGAGCCGGGATGAACTCGGGGATCACGATGGTCACCATGTGGTTCTCGCCCAGCGCGAGCAGGTGGTCGACGTACTCGAGCAGGGGCGCCAGCAGCAGACGATACGGCGAGGTCAGCACCACCAGCGGCACGCCGAAGCCCCACTTGCCCCATTTCTCCTCGAGGCGGCGGGTCTTCTCGGGATCCAGCTCCACGTAGACCGCCTTCGCGGACGGCGAGAGCGTCCGGGCGTACTGCAGCGCCTGCACCACGCCCTTGTGGAGATCGCCCACGAGCACCAGCACGGTGTGCTGCATCGGCGGCGGCCCCGCGTAGCCGTCCAGCGAGAGCTGACGGGCGACATCACGATAGTGACGGTGGATGCTCACGAAGTGCGTGATCAACGCGGCGGCGAGCACCACCACGATCCACGCCCCGTCCGCGAACTTGGCCAGCGCGGTCACCACCATCACGAGTCCGGTGGTGGCCGCGCCGAGGCCGCTGATGAGCGCCTTCCATCGCCAGCCCGCCGGCCGCCGGGTGAGCCACCGGCGCACCATGCCGACCTGCGAGAGCGTGAACGACGTGAAGACGCCGAGCGCGTACAGCGGGATCAGCAGGTGCGTGGTGCCCTCGAAGAGCGCGATCAGCGCCGCGGCGGAGACACCCAGGATGATGACCCCGTTGGAAAACACGAGGCGATCGCCCCGGCTCGCGAACTGGCGGGGCAGATAGCCGTCGCGGGCCATGAAGAAGGCCAGCCGCGGAAAGTCCGCGAACGCGGTGTTGGCGGCGAGGGCCAGGATGACCATCGAGACGCCCTGGATGAAATAGTAGAGGAGCCCGCCGCCGAAGACCTGCCGGGCCAGCTGCGAGACCACCGTCTCCTCGTCCCGCGGCACGATCTGGTGGCCCGCGGCCAGCATCGTGATGCCCACGAACAGCGTGATCATGATCAGCCCCAGGGCGACCAGCACCCGCTGGGCGTTGCGCACCTCGGGCGGCTTGAACGCGGTGATGCCGTCGGACACCGCCTCGATACCGGTGAGGGCGACCGCCCCCGACGCGAACGCGCGCAGGAGCAGGAACACCCCGATGTCGCCGAGGGGCGGCGCGGGCGGGTGCGGGACCGCGGGCACCGGCGGCCCCCACAGCGCGAATCCCGCGGAGCCGTAGACCATCAGGAGGAGGTAGCCGCCGATGAAGAGATAGCTCCACACCGCGAAGACACGCCCGGACTCCCGCAGGCCGCGCAGGTTCGCCACCGCGATGAGCACGACCAATCCGATCCCGAGGACCACCCGGTACGGGTACAGCATCGGGAAGGCGGAGGTGAGGGCGGCCACCCCGGCGGACACACTCACCGCCACCGTGAGCGTGTAGTCGATGAGCAGGGCGGCCCCCGCGGTGAGACCGGGGAACACGCCGAGGTTGTCCTTGGCCACGAGGTAGTCGCTCGCGCCCTGCGGATACTCCGCGATGTTCTGGCGGTACGACAGGATGACGATGCCGATCACGAGCCCGATGAGCAGCCCGATCGGCACCGACAGGGCCAGCGCGCCCACCCCGGCCAGGAGCAGCACGCGCAGGATCTCCTCGGTGGCGTAGGCCACGGAGGAGAGGTTGTCGGAGGCAAAGATGGCGAGGCCGGTGGTCTTCGACAGCCGCTCGTGGCGGGCTTGCGCCGTCGCCAGCGGCTGCCCGAC